>WLHW01000097.1 GCA_009702525.1 Actinomycetota bacterium | reverse complement strand
TCGCCACGTAAAATGTGCGTGACTTTCATTAAAATATCATCAACGGCTACGGCCAAGGTGTACAACGGTGATCCATCGGCACGTGCCAAAACAAAGTCTGGAACGAACTTATGATCAAAGGCCATTTCACCACGGATTAAATCGTGAAAAGTTGTTCCCCCATCAGGCATACGCATGCGCACAACCCCAGCACGACCTTCGGCTTTAAAGGCCGCTATCTGTTCTGGCGTTAAATCTCGACAATGACCGTTATAGCCAGGAGCAACATTTGCTGCGCGTTGGGCCTCTCGCACGGCTTCAAGCTCTTCAGGTGAGCAGTAACAGAAATAAGCATCTTTTTGTTCGATGAACTGTGCTGCCCAATGTGCATAAATATCTAAACGCTTAGATTGTAGATACGGACCATTTTCTCCACCTACAACTGGACCTTCATCCCAATCTAGGCCTAGCCACTTCAATGTATCGATCGCGGCGTTTATATATTCATCGGTAACGCGCGTTGTATCGGTATCTTCAATTCTAAAGAGGAAAGTACCACCTGTGTGACGGGCATAAGCCCAATCAAATAGTGCGGTGCGGATATTGCCAACGTGCAGATCACCCGTTGGCGATGGTGCAAAACGGACCTTTACTTTTTTACTCAATTTCTACTCACTTTATTAGTTAACTCCCCGAGACCCTCAATTGCCATTGTTGCAGTCCCGCCAGCGACCATTGGGCCAATACCAGCAGGTGTACCAGTCAAAATAATATCGCCAGGTAAAAGTGTCATTACTCTAGAAACAAAGTTAATGATCTCTGGAACTTTAAATATCATGTCGCTTAATTGTGCTGATTGTTTCATTTCACCGTTCACAGTTGCAGTAATCTTTTGTGTGCCCGGGATGAAATCTGTATCAATCCAAGGACCAATGGGGCAAAAAGTATCAAAACTCTTGGCGCGCGTCCATTGACCATCTTTCTTTTGCAAATCTCGTGCAGTTACATCGTTGGCAATGGTGTAGCCAAAGATCACATCATTGACTCGTTCCATGGGAACGTCCTTACACAAACGACCAATGACAATTGCGAGTTCTGATTCATGATCTATTCGCTCTGACATTTCTGGCCAAACGATTGTGTCATTAGGTCCGATAACCGATGTATTTGGCTTTAAAAAAATAATAGGTTCATCCGGTACTACCCCACCCATCTCGGCGGCATGGTCGGCGTAGTTCTTACCGATGCAGACAACTTTGGAACGAGGAATGACAGGTGCGAGTAAGCGCACCTTAGTTAATTCAATTGAGGCAGCGGTTTTAGTGATGCCAGAATAAATTGGATCTCCCGTGATGATCGAAATCGTTGAGTCATCCTCTAGAACACCGAACAGAGGGTCGGTACCTAAGCCTGAATCCGGACCAGGAGAAAATCGGACTATGCGCATTGAGTAATTCTATCGCTTACTCGTGGTCTTCAATCTCATCCTCTAAACGCTCAATCAAAACACTACTTATTCGGCGACGGCGTCCTAGTGGACGCTCAGATGTTATCGACCAACCTTCTAATGAGATTGTGCTTCCAGCAATAGGTACTCGGCCTAACTTTTGAGCCATAAGACCGCCAATCGTATCAACATCTTCAAAATCAGATTCGTTGATTTCAATCTTTAACTCATCGGCTAAATCTTCAATATGGAGCGTTGCATTAGCTCGGGCTTTATCTGCCGATAGCCAGGTAAAATTATCTTCACCGTCATCGAACTCATCTTCGATTTCTCCAACGATTTCTTCAATAATATCTTCAATAGTAATAATTCCAGCTGTACCGCCGTATTCATCAACGACCACCGCTAAGTGGATTTGATCACGCTGCATCTCTTTCAATAGCTCATCGGCCATTTTTATCTCTGGAACAAAAGTTGCAGGACGCATGTGTTGTTCAATATTTTCGGTCTGTTCGGCCTCATGGTGATCTAGAGCGCGCTTGGCTAAATCCTTCACATAGACAATTCCTATGATGTTGTCGGGACCAGTACCAACAACAGGAATTCTAGAAAAACCTGATCGCAGTGCAAGGGACAGACCTTGGCGCAACGTCTTGTCTCTTTCAATCCACACCATGTCAGTACGAGGAACCATGAGCTCGCGCACCAAAGTATCGCCAAGTTCAAAAACTGAGTGAATCATCTCGTGTTCATCGGATTCCACTAGACCGCGCTCATGAGCTTGGTCTACTAAATCTCGAAGCTCGGCCTCTGATGTAAATGGCCCCGACCTAAAGCCTTTACCAGGAGTAATTGCATTACCAACTGTGATCAAAAGTTTCGTAACTGGTCCTAATAGAAAAGCTAAACCGTAGGCCACGATGATTCCATAGCGGGCATATTTGTGTGGCTGCTGTTTGCCCAGCGTGCGTGGGCCAACGCCAACTACAACGTAGGACAGCACCACCATAATTGCCACAGTCAAGGCCATAGCCTGGGCCGATGAATAGTTTCGAAGCAAAATCGATGCAAGCAGAACCGTTGCCGTTAATTCGCAGAGCTTTCGTACTAGCAAAATAACGTTGAGATAGCGTGCAGGTTGAGCGCTGTATTTACGGAGTAAGGCTCCCCCGCGCTTACCTTCAAGCTCTTCGACAACAATGCGTGAGATAGATGTCAGCGCAGATTCGCTGGCGGCAAGAAAGCCAGCGAATGCCAAGAGTGCAGTGATGCTGGCAATTGCTATCGGACTCATTGTGTTTTCTTCCAGTTCTTCACTATCTCTTCTTGAAGTGCAAACATCACACGTTCTTCCTCTGGGTCGGCATGGTCATGTCCAATAATGTGTAGTAATCCATGCGTCGCCAAGATATAAATCTCATGCTCATTGGAATGCCCCGCAGTTTTTGCTTGAATGGCAGCAAAAGTTGGACTGATAACTATGTCGCCCAACGTCACAATGTCTCCATCAAATTCAGGCATATCCATAGGAAAAGAGAGCACATCGGTACTTCCGGGTTCATCCATCCACTTAATATGAAGTTCGGTCATAGCCTCATCTTCGAT
>WLHW01000096.1 GCA_009702525.1 Actinomycetota bacterium | reverse complement strand
CCGATTGTCGCTTTAGCCGCTGGCTTTACTGCAGCATGAGAAACTCCAACGCTGCTCACTAGAAGGGCTGCAACTGCAAACGCTGCCCCAAAACGAGTTGCTTTTTTCATTAATCTCCCCATAACTTAAATCCCCCGAGGGTGAGGGCTGGGGAAAAACTAGCGTGAAATGGGTTGTTTTGTAAGCACCTTCAGATAACAATTATGTTGTATTTATAACAAATCCGAGATTTCTACACCAAATCGATCTAAATCGGCTTTTCCGCCATCGATTGCCGTCAATACAAAAGCTTTTCCATCAGGTGCGATGCAATATGTATGTTCAAAATGTGCCCCCCGCGATTTATCGGCAGAGACAACAGTCCAATCATCGGATAAAACTTTGGTGCGTGCCGATCCCCTAGTAATCATCGGCTCAATTGCAAGGGCAAGACCAGGAACTATTTCTGGGCCATTACCGGCTTTACCAAAGTTTAATACGTGTGGTTCTTGATGCATCTCTGTGCCGATTCCATGGCCGCCGTACTCCTGCAGAATTCCATACTTTCCTTGCGACTGTGTGTACTGCTCAATGGCATAACCAATATCTGAAAGTTTGGCACCATTCTTGCCAGCGGCAATGCCGTGCCACATGGACTCTTCGCATACATCCATAAGTTTTTGATCTTCAGCGCTGATCGTTCCAACGCCAATTGAAAATGCAGCATCACCGTGCCAACCATCGACAATGGCCCCGCAATCAATCGAGACTACATCGCCATCATTAATTACCGTAGAGCCAGGAATTCCGTGGACAATTTCATCATTGATAGAGACGCAGATCGTGGCTGGAAAGCCGTGGTAGTTCAAAAAATTAGAGGTTGCACCGTTGCGCTTTAAAACAGCCGCCGCAACTACATCTAGCGCATCAGTTGTCATTCCCGGTTTAATGACGTCGCGTATCGCCTGATGTATATGTGCGACTACTAAACCGGCACGACGCATGGCCTTTAGTTGTTCAAGGGTTTTAATCTGGATTGCCATTGCGTACTTCTTTATGAAACCCGGTTCAGAGCAGAGATTGCGCGCTCAGTAATCTCTTCAACGCCACCAAATGCACTGACCGTAATTAATAGACCTTCGCTACGGTAGAAAGAGACGATTGGGGCGGTCTGCTCTTCGTATACTTCTAAACGCCGCGTAATAACCTCTGCCTTATCATCCTCGCGCTGGTAGACATCTCCCCCACATGTTGGACATGTATCAGTACCGACTGCAGGCAAACCGCACTCTTTGCACGTACGTCGGCTTGATAGTCGGGAAATAATTTCAGTGTTATCAATTGATAACTCTAAAACTGCAGTTAACGGTGTTGCCTTTTGCGCGAGAAGTGCACGTAAGACTTCGGCTTGAGCAACGTTGCGTGGAAAACCATCGAGCAAAAATCCATGCTCTGCATCGGCTTGCAGTAAGCGATCTGCCACCATGTCATTAGTTACCGAATCTGGAACAAGTTCGCCACTATCCATAAAGCCTTTGGCTTGTAAACCAAGTGGAGTTCCAGCTTTTAAATTGGCGCGAAAAATATCTCCTGTAGAGATGTGCGGAATTGAATAGTGCGCGGCTAGGAATTGCGCTTGTGTTCCCTTACCGGCGCCTGGTGGACCTACCAGGACAAGACGCATTAGCGCAGGAATCCCTCATAGGAACGCTGCTGCAACTGTGACTCGATCTGCTTAGCGGTATCAAGACCGACACCTACAACGATCAAGATTGCAGTTCCACCGAATGGGAAGTTCTGCGTTGCACCAAAGAGCACGAGTGCGCCGATTGGAATGACTGCAACTAAAGCTAAGTAAAGCGAGCCTGGGGCAGTAATACGAGAGAGAACATACTGAAGGTATTCAGATGTTGGTCGTCCCGCACGGATTCCAGGAATAAATCCGCCGTACTTCTTCATGTTATCTGCAACCTCATCTGGATTGAATGTGATTGCAACATAGAAGTACGTAAAGAAAATAATTAACAGTGCATATGCGAGAACGTAAATTGGGTGATCACCCTTTACGAAGTTACGGCTAATCCATACTGCCCATGCCGCTTGGCTGTTGGTGAAGTTCACAATCAGCGAAGGAATATAGAGAAGTGAGGATGCGAAAATTACTGGAATAACACCAGCCTGGTTAACTTTGATTGGAATATACGTACTGGTTCCGCCATATGCCTGACGCCCAACCATGCGCTTTGCATATTGAACAGGAATACGTCGCTGAGCTTGCTCGACGAACACAACCGCGGCAACAACCAAGACTCCAACTGCCATGACGAACAAGAAAGCTACCCAGCCCTTTTGGAGCTTAATTGACCACAGTTGGCCAGGGAAACCTGCAGCAATTGATGTAAAGATCAAGATCGACATACCGTTACCAACACCGCGATCAGTGATTAACTCACCAAGCCACATGATTACAGATGTTCCAGCAGTCATGACGAAGATCATTGTGATGATTCGCTGCCATGAAGTATCAGGAATAATTGCTAACGAACATCCTGAAATCAAACGACCTGGTGTGCGTGCAACTGCGATCAAACCTGTTGACTGCAAGATTGCAAGACCAATAGTTAAGTAACGTGTGTATTGAGTGAGCTTTGCAGTTCCTGATTGTCCCTCGTTCTTAAGAGTTTCAAAGCGAGGAATAACAACTGTAAGCAGCTGAATAATGATTGAGCTCGTGATGTAAGGCATGATGCCCAAAGCAAAAACTGAAAGCTTAATTAATGCGCCACCGCTGAAAAGGTTGATAAGACCAAAGAGGCCACCTGATTGAACAGTCTTCAAACACTCTTGAACGTTTCCGTAAGAAACACCTGGTGTTGGAACAACTGAGCCGAAGCGGAACAGCGCCATGATTGAAAGGGTGAAGAAGATCTTCTTACGTAGATCAGGTGTCCTAAAGGCCATTCCGAACGCTGAAAGCATTGATCTTCTCCACTCTATCTTTTAAAAGTTGGTTCGATTAAAGAACGTTGGTCTTACCGCCGGCAGCAACAATTTTGTCGACTGCTGATGATGAAAATGCATGTGCTGTGACGGTGACTTTTACGTCGAT
>WLHW01000095.1 GCA_009702525.1 Actinomycetota bacterium | reverse complement strand
GCAAAGGCGATATCTAAAAAGTCAGATGAAGAGATCTCTGAATCACGATGCATATCCCAAGCAGCTGCCCAACAAAGAGCTCGAGTTAATCGATCAGTAATCTGACCAAGATGAGTTTTAAGTGTTGCCAGTGATCGAGAATCAAAGCGTAGTTTTGCATATGATAAATCACGATCATTAATTAGTAATAAATCGGCGACTTTTTGACCTGCCAGCTGTGGCACGGCCGTAAGTGCACCTGCAACATCGAGCTCCACTGATGTGCGCAGTGTGATGGAACCCCCATCGATGTCATAAAGGCCCACTGCTAAACGGTGGGGTCTTAACTGCGTTGAACCGGCAGGAATTAGTGGAGCTTCTTGTTTAATTGCAACCGATGTATATATTTCACCATCAATAGCTAACTCTGGACGCAAAACGTTAACACCGGCAGTTTGAAGCCAGGTCGCTGCCCATGTATCGAGTGAGCGACCACTAGCAGCCTCTAATTGATCGAAGAGATCCCTAAGAGTTGTATTACCCCACGCATGTTTGGCAAAGTATTTCTGAAGACCGCTAATAAAGTTGTCACGGCCAACGTGTGCAACGAGTTGTTGCAAAACCGATGCTCCTTTGGCGTAAGTAATGCCATCGAAGTTAGCGTTAACGGCTTCAATATCGACCATATCGGCAACGATTGGGTGCGTTGAAATTAGTTGATCTTGGCGATAGGCCCAGTTTTTGCGCTCACTGTTAAAGGCAGCCCAGCCACCGGTAAAGCGCGTACCTTCTACCATTGCCAGGTATGCCATAAATTCGGCGAAGGATTCGTTAAGCCATAAGTCATCCCACCATGACATTGTTACCAGGTCACCGAACCACATATGCGCCATTTCATGCAAAATTACGTTGGCACGTGACATGTACATTTTTTCTGGCATATGGCTGCGGAAGACCAATAGATCTTCACGGAAAGTTACCGCTCCCGCATTTTCCATAGCGCCAAAGTTAAAGTCAACAACAGCAATTTGATCATATTTCTCAAATGGATAAGCAAGACCAAAAGTTTTTTCAAAGTATTCAAATCCCTGCTTGGTGAGCAAGAAAACTTCTTCAGATTCTACAAACTGCGCCATAGATTTACGGCAGTAGATGCCAAGCGGAATATCTTTTGAGCCCTTATAAACATCGTGCACATGTGAATATGGACCAGCAATTAATGCAGCCAAGTACATTGGAATTCTTGGAGTTGCAGCGAACTTCCATGTTGCCTTATCGGCGGCGACATCTTTGCCAATCTGAGTGTTATTTGAAATTGCTTCCCAGTGGCCAGGTGTTGTAACTGTTAATGCAAAAGTCGCCTTTAGGGATGGCTGATCAAAGCAAGGAAACATATGGCGGATATAGGCAGTCTCACCTTGGGAATATAGATAGACCTCATTATCGGAAGGATCAACTGAGCGTTGTAAGCCTTCACCTGATTTGGAGTAGATCGCGTCGATTTCGATGATTAATTCATTCTCTGCTGCCAAGTTTTTCAAGAAGACTGTTTCGCCATCGAAGTTAGATGTATCGACAGGGGAGCCGTTAAGTGTTGCTGAGATAATTGATCGCCCACAAGCATCGATGAAGGTGGAATAGCCAGGGGTGTTGCAGGAAAACTTCACTACTGACTTAGAATAAAAAGTCTCAGCACCTGTAGTTACATCGAGAGTGACGTCGTAGCTATGAATGTATAGATGGTCAGCACGCTCTTTGGCTTCGATGCGCGATATGTTGATTCCTGGCACAGTGGAACTCCCTTTTGTAGGTATCAATCCAACCATGACATTCTTGCCCTATGGAACGCCCCTCAATTCGTAGCTACAGCATTCGTGGGACGCGCATCACAGAGGCACAAAGGGCGGCTAAGAAAAGCCTTCAGGAGATCCACGGAATTCCAGTAACGGATGCGAAGTTAGATCTAAACGCAGTCTTTCCAGATGCCAAAAAAATTATCATGGAAATTGGCTTTGGCATGGGTGAGGCCACAGCAATCATTGCAATGAACTCACCAGAAAATGGTTACTTAGCTATTGATCTGCACCCACCTGGAATCGGCAAACTGCTCTCTAGAATTCAAGAGCAGAAGATTACAAACATTAAAGTGATTGAAGATGACGTACACGTTGTGCTGCCTTACATGATTGAAGATGAATCACTAGATGGTGTGCATCTATATTTTCCAGATCCTTGGCCGAAAGTTAAACATCATAAACGCCGAATTGTTAACTCAGGATTTTTAGAACTTGTTGCATCAAAGTTAAAACCTGGCGGATATTTTCACTTAGCAACCGACTGGGTTCCATACGCCGAATCTATGGAGAATGTTTTTAAAACCTCAACGCAATTTAGTGGGGGAGTAATTGATAAACCTGAATGGCGACCAGTGACTAGATTTGAAGGACAAGGGATCGATAAAGATCACCGAGTTACTGACCTGCTGTATTTTCGTAACTAGTAATTTTATTAATTCGTCGAATATGACGCTCATCATTACTAAATGGAGTTTCAATAAAAGCATCGATAATCGCTGTGCACTCATCGATTGAATGCATCCGCCCGCCAATGCCGACAACATTTGCATTGTTATGTTCTTTAGCAAGCTTGGCAGTCTCAACACTCCAAGCAAGTGCAGCGCGTACACCCTTAACTTTATTGGCAGCAATCTGTTCGCCATTTCCTGAACCGCCTAAAACTATTCCTAGAGATTCAGGATCTGCAACGGTTGCTTCAGCGGCTGGAATACAAAAATCAGGGTAGTCATCGAGTGCGTCATATTCATGCGGGCCATGGTCTGTGACGTTGTGGCCTTTAGATTCAAGATAATCAACCAGCGCACCCTTTAGTTCTAACCCTGCATGATCGCTGCCGATATGAATTCTCATATGCGCATTGTGCCATTAAGAGCAATAAGAAAACCCGCCACATGATTACTCACGTGGCGGGTTTTACCCTTAGGAGGTTACTTATATGAAGTTAGCGCTTATTTATTAGTGACGCTTGCCCATTCGATCACCCATATGTCCTGGACCGCCATCACCCATACCCGGACCCATTGCTCCACGAACTGCATCGACTTCAGCAGTTACATGTGCACTAAGACCAGCTTTGAGGGTTGTTGCCTGTGTTGCATTCATTTTTCCTGCAGCAACTGCGGCGTCAATATTCTTTGTTGCTTCCGCAACTAGAGCACT
>WLHW01000094.1 GCA_009702525.1 Actinomycetota bacterium | reverse complement strand
TCGAACCCCCAACCGGCCGCTTTGGAGACGGCAACTCTAGCCAATTGAGCTACTGCCCTTCGCACGAAGGCATGGCAAAACCATAGGGAAAAGCAAACCCTCGTGAGCGTTGAAGTGTAGGGGCAAGGGGGGCCTCAGGTCTAACTCGCTCCTGAGATACGGCAGACTTAGCCCCATGAAACCTCGAATCTCATCCCGAATCGCTGCAATTGCAGAATCTGCAACCCTGGCCGTCGATGGCAAGGCCAAAGCGTTAAAGGCTGCGGGGCGTCCGGTTATCGGTTTCGGCGCTGGAGAACCCGACTTTCCAACTCCTGATTACATTGTCGATGCAGCTGCGGCGGCAACGCGCGTTGTAGCCAACCACCGCTACACACCTACGCCTGGTTTGCCTGAACTACGTGCGGCCATTGTTGAAAAAACTAAGCGTGACTCCAATCTTGATATCACTGTTGATCAAGTTTTAATTACAAATGGTGGAAAGCAAGCCGTGTATCAAGCTTTTGCAACGATCATTGAAGATGGCGATGAAGTTTTATTACCGTCACCTTATTGGACTACATATCCAGAGTGCATAAAGTTAGCTGGCGGAATTTCAGTTGAAGTTTTTGCCGATGAGACACAGAATTATTTAGTAAGTGTTGAACAACTAGAAGCTGCACGTACACCAAAAACTAAAGCAATTTTATTTTGTTCACCTTCAAACCCAACAGGCTCTGTCTATTCTCCAGAACAAGTTAAAGCAATCGGTGAATGGGCTTTGAAGAATAATATTTGGGTAATCTCCGATGAGATTTATGAACACTTGTTGTATGACGGTGCAATCGCACCAAGTATGCCGGTAGTGGTACCTGCAATTGCAGATACATGCATCATTTTAAATGGCGTTGCAAAGACATATGCAATGACCGGATGGCGTGTTGGCTGGATGATTGGTCCTAAGGATGTAATTAAAGCTGCAACTAATTTGCAATCACACTTGACATCAAATGTTTCAAACGTTTCTCAACGTGCAGCACTTGCTGCCGTAAGTGGAGATTTATCAGCAGTTCATGCCATGGGTGAAGCATTTAATCGTCGCCGTAAATTGATTGTTGATCTGCTCAATGAGATTCCTGGATTCGTTTGTCCAACACCTCAAGGTGCCTTCTACGTATATCCATCAGTAAAAGGTGCGCTTGGTAAGGCTATTCGCGGAAAAGTTCCAACTACTTCAGCCGAGCTAGCAACTATTTTGCTCGATGAAGTTGAAGTTGCCGCAGTGCCAGGTGAAGCTTTTGGGCCATCTGGTTACTTGCGATTTTCTTACGCCACCAGCGATGCAGACATCGTTGAAGGTATTGGTCGAATTAAAGCCCTACTTACTGAAGGCTAAAGCTCAATTCCAACTAGGTTTACTTCAGCAACCAATGTAATTCCAAAAACTTGCTGCACATGATCGCGTGCGCGCTTAGCTAAAGCGGCAATATCACTTGCAGTTGCTGTGCCTGAATTAGTTAACGCTAAGACATGTTTAGTAGAAACACGTGCGCCACCTAATTCATCTCCCTTATGAATTCCAGAGTTCTCAATTAACCATGCCGCCGAGACTTTTACGCGGCCATCATTGAGTGGCCATTTCGGTGCAGAGTTTGGCAACGCGTCTGCGGCTTGTTGAGAAATAATCGGATTTGTAAAAAAAGAACCAGCAGACCACGAGTCATGATCATCTGGCGAAAGTAACATCCCTTTGCTAGCTCGAAGTTCTAGAACTGCGGCCCGACAACTATGAACCGAAGTTTTGTCTCCAAGCTCGATACCTAACTTTTTTGCAAGTTCAAGATAAGTGATTGGGGTAGTCATCTCGCCAATACGAAGTTGGAAAGCGACATCTAGCACGACATAACGACCAGGATGTTCCTTAAAGTATGAATTTCGATAGGAGAAATGACATTCGGCATTGGTAAAAGTCTGTATCGCTTTCTTTTCACGGTCATACGTCCGAACTCGCGTAATGAATTCGCTGACTTCATGTCCATAAGCACCAATATTTTGAATAGGCGCTGCGCCAACTGTTCCGGGAATACCGCTCAGTGTTTCAAGACCGGCGAATCCGCGCGCAACTGATGAACTAACAAAACTATCCCAATCTTCACCTGCACCAATTGTTAGCGTTGCACCACTGCATGCATCAATTTCAGATTCAACGCTGTTATTAGCAATGCGGATTACCGTGCCGGCAAAACCGCTGTCAGCAACTAAAACATTTGTTCCGCCACCCATAATCAAAATCGGTGAATCGCCTGCAGCTTCGATCGCTGCAATGATTTCGGTTTCGCTGGAGACTTGCACAAAAGAAGTCGCCGGGCCACCCACACGAAGGCTGGTGTATTTGGATAGCTCGGTCATGGTCAAAGGTTAGCGACGTGCGGACAAAATTGCGCTCTTACCTTTAAAGCGCTCAAGTAAACGGTTGAGATTCTTTGCCGCCTGCTCTTCTCGATAGGCGGGATCGGCATCTTCAAATGCATGGTGGCGACCTAGCTCCAACGGTAAGTCCATCTGTAATAAGCGTCCACCAGCTTGGCGGATCTTTAATGACATCTCGATGTCAGCGTTTTCAAAATAGACTGCACGTAGATTAAATCCACCCGTTTCAAGTACTGCTTCGCGGATAAAAGCGATAAAGAATGAGTACAACACATCGACGTCACCAGGACCTTTATCTAAAACACTGCGCCACTCATTGTCAGTATCTATCAATCCCCCGCGCCAACCAACTGCAACAAACTCACCTTTTTTTAACTCGTCTATTGCAGGTGAAAGGGCATCACCTATAAAACGTGTAGCTGGATCTACGAGAACCACATAGGGGCTTTGAATTTTTTGCAACAGCACGTTGGCACAATCGCCCCAGCTTGCACCGGGTTGGACTGCAAATAAATACGTTCTAGAGTCCATGGCTTCAACTAATCGTCCAGGATCTCCCATTGAAAGTATGGCTATTCCGCAATCACTATGTTGCTTAATCAGATTAACGCTCTCGAGTGCATCATCAGTGAAGCCGTCCACAATCAGCGCCACTGATACTTCTTTTTCCAGGTCTATGGGTTGAATATCGCGGGCAAACGCCAGTGTAATAAAGGCGGCTTTTTCACGGAGTTCATAACCTTCCGCTACATCAACAACCTCATAACCTGCTTGAGCAATTTTATTACGCAACTTATCTGCAAGCGAAAAATCTTTCATTTCTCGCGCTTGAATCCGCGCATTTGCTAAGTTAATAACTGAATCTGGCGCGCTCATTTAGTTACTACTGCTTTGGCCATTCCTAAAACTTTAATTCCAGCCGATGTTGCAACGATATCTAATTTAATCTGATTGCCATTGACTTCTGCTACTGTCGCATTAACAGTTAAATCTACGGTTTCACCTGCAGGAAC
>WLHW01000093.1 GCA_009702525.1 Actinomycetota bacterium | reverse complement strand
TACAAGGTTGAAGCAACTCGCGTTGAACAGCGCACAGACTTCGATCGTCTAGTTGTAGATGTTGAGACTAAGTCATCAATGAAGCCACGCGATGCAGTTGCATCAGCTGGACGCACATTGGTTGAACTCTTCGGTCTTGCACGCGAACTTAATCTTGATGCTGAAGGTATCGAGATGGGGCCATCTGTTATGGATGCTGCTCTTGCTGCTGATATGGCACTTCCTATTGAAGATCTAGATCTGACAGTACGTTCATACAACTGCTTGAAGCGCGAAGGCATTCACACAGTTGGCGAGCTCGTTAACCGTTCAGAGGCTGACCTGCTTGATATCCGCAACTTTGGTTCAAAATCAATCGATGAAGTTAAGGCAAAGCTTGTCTCTATGGGGATGAACTTAAAAGATAGCCCAGTCGGATTTGATCCAACACAGCACCAAAATTACAACGCATCTCTAGACGACGAGTTCGTCGAAGCAGATCAGGCCTAGGAGAAATAGAACATGCCAAAACCAAGTAAAGGTCCTCGTCTGGGTTCAGGCCCATCACACGAACGACTACTCCTACGCACGCTTGCAGAGCAGTTGTTCGAGCACGGCAAGATCACAACAACCGAGGCAAAGGCTAAGCGTCTACGTCCATTAGCTGAAAAGTTAATTACTTTTGCTAAGAAAGGTGATCTTCCAGCTCGCCGCCAAGTTATGGCTCAAATTTCAAATAAGAGTGTTGTACATACACTCTTCACGGTTATCGGACCACGCTTTACAGCGCGCAACGGTGGCTACACACGTATTACAAAGATTGGGCCACGCAAGGGCGACAACGCTCCAATGGCAGTAATCGAAGTTTTAACTGAGAAAGATAACTAAGCGTTAAAAACTTAGAAATTTATTCTTATGTCGGAACCCACTCTCTACCCAGAGAGTGGGTTTCTTCGTTTACGGATTGATTTAGCGTACGACGGCACAAATTATTCAGGCTGGGCTAAACAGCCAGATCGCCGCACGATTCAAGAAGAGATTGAAAACGCACTTGGCAAAATTACACAGACCACAATTGAAACCATTGTTGCTGGTCGCACGGATGCCGGAGTTCACGCCAGCGGGCAGGTAATTCACGTTGATGTGCCTGAGTCAGTCGATCTTAAAGAACTTCCATTTAAGTTAAATCGAATGCTCGATGAAGATATTCGAATCCTGCGAGTTACGGTTATGCGCGAAGCATTCCATGCCCGATTTAGTCCAACGCAACGCAGCTATACCTACAAAATTTTAGATGCCAATCAAGTCGTTTCACCTCTGCATCGCTTTGATGTTGCACCGTGGTATCGCGCTTTAGATCTTGACGTATTAAATGCTGCCAGCGCTTTGCTTATAGGCAACCACGACTTTGCTGCATTTTGTAAGTTCCGTGAAGGTGCAACAACAGTGCGCAACTTGGTGCGATTTAACTGGATTCGCGATGAAGAAGGCTATTTAGTTGCCGATATCGCAGCCGATGCCTTCTGTTATTCAATGGTGCGCAACTTAGTTGGCGCTGTCGTCTGTGTAGCCGAAGGCCGCAATAGCTTGGACTGGATTGTGGCGATGTTGGCCAACAAAGAGCGTGTACCCGATTCACTTGTCTTTGAAGCACGTGGACTAACACTTCGCCACGTTGATTATCCAGGAATTAACTAATGGGACATATTGATGTTAGCGCCGTTGATTACTCACTCTCTGACGGTCGCGTGCTACTTAACGATGTCAGTTTTCGTGTTGGGGATGGCGCAAAAGTTGCTTTGATCGGCGCTAATGGTTCAGGTAAGACAACGCTCTTTCGCATGATTAGTGGTGATTTGCAACCAGATTCTGGACAAGTTTCAATTACTGGTGGCCTTGGAGTTATGCGACAGTTCATCGGCTCGGTACGAGATAACACCACCGTGCATCAAATGCTTTTATCTGTTGCACCTAAGCGAATTCGTGATGCTGCCGCACTTGTGGAAAGCGCCGAGGCACATATGAATGAAAAAGACTCTGAGAAATCACAGATGGCATATGCCCAAGCGATTATTGGCTGGGGAGATGCCGGCGGTTATGAATACGAAGTTATATGGGATGTCTGTTGTACGGCAGCTCTTGGTAAATCATTTGATGATGTAGCAAAGCGCGAAGTCAATACATTATCTGGGGGAGAACAAAAGAAATTAGTTTTAACCGCGCTCCTTGAAGGCCCCGATGAAGTGCTGCTTCTGGATGAGCCTGATAACTATCTCGATGTCCCATCAAAGCGCTGGCTAGAAGAAGTAATTACTGGCACAAAAAAGACTGTCCTCTTCATCAGTCACGATCGCGAATTACTAGAAAATACCGCTAACAAGATTGTGACGCTTGAACAAGGTTCAACAGGCAATACAACGTGGGTACATGGTGGAAAGTTTTCAACATGGCATGAGGCACGTAAAGCACGTAATGCTCGCTTTGCAGAGATTTTGTTGCGCTGGGAACAAGAGCACCAACGACTTAAAGAGTTAGTTCGCACATTACAAGTACAGGCTGCGATTAGCCCGGATATGGCAAATAAGTATCACGCGATGCAGACTCGTTTAAAGAAGTTCCAAGAAGTCGGTGCTCCTGAAGCTCCGCCTATTGAACAAGAAGTACAAGTTGGTTTGCGCGGTGGTCGTACTGGTCTGCGCGCCTTAACCTTTGAAAAACTAGCTCTTGAAAATCTTACAGAACCATTTAACTTTGAAGTTTTCTTTGGCGATCGAATTGCAGTTCTGGGCAAGAATGGCAGTGGGAAGTCGCACTTTCTTCGATTAATTTCGGGGGATGAGAGCGTTAAACACTCTGGTGTTTTTAAAGTAGGTGCACGCGTTGAGATTGGCTACTTTGCTCAGACGCATGCACATCCTGAGTTTGAAAACCAAAGCTTGTTGGAAATCTTGTGGCAGACCTATTCACTGCAGTTAGGTCCAGCAAAAAGCGTGTTGCGTAGGTATGAGATAGACCAACAAGCAGAGCAAAAGTTCTCATCATTATCTGGCGGACAACAGGCGCGTTTTCAAGTTCTCTTGCTCGAACTCTCTGGCTCAACATTGCTCTTGCTGGATGAACCAACTGACAACTTAGATTTAGCGAGTGCCCAAAGTCTTGAAGCCGCTCTCGATAGATATGAGGGAACGGTCATAACCGTGACTCATGATCGTTGGTTCACCAGAGGCTTTAGTCGATTCCTAGTTTTTGGCAGCGACGGACGTGTATTCGAGAGCCCTGAGCCTGTTTTTGAGCATTAATTACTCGATTTTGACCCTTGCCCCAAGCACGGGTACCCTTACTCCTCTGCGCTCCAAAGGGCGCTTGAAGAAAAACTCGAAATAGAAGGTAGGCAAGAGCGTGCGTACATATAGTCCAAAAGCCGGTGATGCAGTCCGTCAGTGGCACGTGATCGAT
>WLHW01000092.1 GCA_009702525.1 Actinomycetota bacterium | reverse complement strand
TGGTTCAAGGTCACGTCGATGGAGTTGCCAGTGTTATCGAATTAGCACCGGGGGATAAGTGGGCCCAGTTAGATATTAAAGTGCCGGCAAAGTTGAGTAAATATATTGTCAATCAAGGCTCAATCTGCCTTGATGGGGTTTCACTGACCGTTGGACAGATCAATGATGAAAGCGATGTAGTGACGGTGTGGTTGATTCCTGAAACGCTAGAGCGCACTAACTTGTCGGGGAAACAGCCAGGGGATTTAGTCAATGTTGAAGTCGATGTCCTTGCAAAGTATGTCGAGAGATTACTTATTAAAGGGGACAAACCATGAGTGATTTCACAGCTGCGCTAGAGGATTTCAAGAGTGGAAAATTTCTGATTGTTACCGATGATTCAGATCGCGAGAATGAAGGCGATTTAGTTCTGCTTGCACAGATGGCAACGACTGAGAAAATTGGTTTTATGGTGCGCCATACATCTGGTGTTATTTGTGGAGTTACTACCGGCGAGATTGCCAAGGGCTTAAAACTGCCGATGATGGTTGCGCGCAATGAAGATAGTCATGAAACAGCATTTACAGTTTCAGTAGATGTGATTGAGGGACGAACAACTGGAATTAGTGCCGAAGAGCGTGCGAACACGCTTCGTGCCTTAGCTAATCCAGATGCAAAGGCTTCAGAGTTTTTACGCCCTGGACATATTTTTCCACTGGTGGCAGTTAATGGCGGCGTACATGAAAGAGCCGGACATACCGAAGCCGGTATAGCTTTGTGTGAATTAACAGGTTCATACCCAACGGCAGTTATTTCTGAGTTAGTGAACGATGATGGATCGATGATGCGTGGGCAGAAGTTAGAGGAGTTTGCCGCCAAGAATTCGATTAAGAAAATCACTATTGAAGAGATCAAGGCCCATAGTAAGAAAAGAGAGCGCAGCACACGAGTTGATTTCCAATGGGCGAAACTGCCTATCGGTGATTACCAGTGGCGAATTGCGACATTTACTTCACGCAACGGTGCAGAACATGCCATCGTGGCACTGGGAGATCTAAACGGTGGAAGCGTATTGGCCAGAATTCACTCTGAGTGTTTAACGGGTGATGCCTTTGGTTCGCTGCGCTGTGACTGCGGACCACAACTGATGCAGGCAATGCGTGAGATTGAATCGCGCGGTGCTGGAGTCATTATCTATCTGCGTGATCACGAGGGCCGAGGTATTGGATTGAGTCAGAAGATTAGAGCGTACGCATTGCAAGATAGTGGGCTAAATACGCTGGAGGCGAATATTTCACTGGGCCATGCAGTAGATGAAAGATCCTATAGCGATGGTCTTGAAATCATTAAGGCGTTAGGCATTACAGATGTGGAGCTGCTGACAAATAATCCAGATAAGTTAGCGATCTTCGCCGGATCTGAAGTTAGCTATAAGGGACGCGCACTTCAGATACGAGCAAATGAATTTAACAGAGGGTATTTAGAGAGTAAGCGTGATTTATTAAGTCATACGTTAGGGGAAATTTAAATGGCCGGACATGCACCAGAGATAGAGCTTAAGAAGTTTCCAAATCTAAAGGTCGCCGTTATCAGCGCATCGTGGCATCCTGAAATCTGCCAAGCACTAGTTGATGGAGCAGTCAGAGGCTTTGAGCAATCAGGTGTCGCATCCATAGAAGTACGCCGAGTATCTGGCTCATTTGAACTGCCACTTGCTGCCCAATTTGCACTTGATGCTGGTTTCGATGTTGCAGTAGTTGTTGGCCTAATTCTTCGTGGACAGACTCCGCATTTTGATTACGTCTGCCAAGGTGTTACTGCAGGCATCATGCAGGTCTCATTGAGTCGATCTAAACCAATTGGTTTTGGCGTTCTTATGTGCGACACACTTGAGCAGGCACAAGAGCGATCTGGTTTGCCGGGCAGCTTTGAAGATAAAGGATATGACAGCGCCATTGCTGCGCTCAGTACATTGAATTAAACTTGAGAGATGAAGCGCTTTCCATTTATTCGAGCCGGTCTGATCTTTGCAGTATCGCCACTGATTCTTGCCTTCGTTACTTCGATTTTTCAAGGTGGATCTATGTGGGATGAAGGCGGCGGCACAGGTACCTATATCTGGTTCATGATGCTGACTATGCCGGTTGGATTTGTGCTGGTTGTTATTGGTTTAGTGAAGTGGATTGTTAGCAAGCTACGGGATAGATAGCCCTTTCTTTTAGGTCGGCACAATAGCTACCAACTGTTAACTTGTTGTTTGACTGAGAGTTTCCGAGGGTTGGTCATCTGGCAACCTGTAAAAACAAAGATACCCACATGACTAACCTACTTTCAAAAAAAGCGCTTAAGCGCGCATTCGCACTTCTTATCATTGGTTCACTTGCTTTGGTAGTTTCAAATGCAGCGAGCACACAAGCAAATGCTGCAATGGCATTTAAATACAGCATCGCACTGATTGGTGACATGCCGTACGACGCTAAAGGCGTTACACAGGTACCAGCAGTAATTAATGACATCAACTCAAACTCATTAATTAACTTGGTTCTCTTTGATGGCGACACAATGAGCGGTAAGGGTGATAAGTGCACGGACGCTGCATACCCAGCGCTGAAGACTGGTTTCTTTGACAAGTTTACTAAGCCACTGTTTTATTCAGTTGGCGACAACGAATGGGTTGACTGCGATCGCGCAGTTAAAGGCGCATTTGATCCGATGACTCGTTTGGCTCTTGTTCGTTCGAACTTCTTCCAGAACGCCGATGGCTCCTATATTTCTCTTGGCTCAAAAAATGCCCGCATCGCAGTTTCACATGATGCTGTCTATCCAGAAATGCAGATGTTTAGCTTTAAGGGAATTACTTACATCTTGCCTCACGTTCCAGGTTCAGCCAATAACTCTGCGGTCACAGCTCCAGCCTTTAAGACATACAACGACACTGCAGTAGATGGTAACGATGCCGAATACAAGGCACGCGATGCTGCAAACGTTGCTTGGATCAATAAGGGCTTTGCCAAGGCAGTAACTGATGGATCAGTTGGAGTAATCGTTGTAGTTCAGGCCAATATGGACTGGGAAGGTTATGCACGCGATGCAGCTGTTCCAAACAATGAAAACACAGCAGCATTTGCTAACGTAAAGCAGGCTCTGCTTACAAATACATTGCGATTCAAGAAGCCAGTACTACTACAAAATGGCGATGAGCACTGGTACCAAGTTGATATGCCAATGAATGAAACAGCTGGAAAGCTTGTCGAAAAAGACAAGGGATCACTAGTTGAGAACTTCACACGTGTACAGACATTTGGTTCTGGCTTTAATCACTGGGTTGAATTAATCATTGACCCACGCGCAGATAACCTATGGACTTTCAAGGTTCACATCATCAAGGACAACTTGGATGTTCATACGGTACCTGCTCCATAAATAAGATGTTCTAAATCGAGGGAACACAAAAACCCCCGCACATTAACTGTGCGGGGGATTTTGTTTGTCGAAGTGACGGATGACTAGTTGATAATTAAGCGATGCGGCGG
>WLHW01000091.1 GCA_009702525.1 Actinomycetota bacterium | reverse complement strand
TCAAGAATAAATCCACCATTGCTTACGAGAAGCAGTGGGTTAGTTGTCTTGTCAACAGTTGTGATTGTGAAATCTTCTGACCAGACTTTGCCAATTTTCTTGAGCAAAACTGAGTCCTTGGCATTGAATGCAGTAACAAAGCGATCACGCGCTGCAATGTTTTCAGCAACAGTTCCAAGTGCCTTCTTGCCTTCTGCCATCAACACAAGTGCATGCACTGATGATGGTCCTGGACCGTAGAGATCCCAGTTAGCGATTGGCTTGCTGAAACGAAGAGTTACAGACATCTTGTCAGCAGACAGTGTTGGCTCACCGACGATGTTTGATGCGTACACGCCTGAGTATCCAAGACCATTAAAAGCAGGCTTTGCAGTCTTGCTCTTTGGATCTCCGAGACCTGCAGCGATTGAGTATGCATCACTCTGTAGAACGTGTGACATCAGAAGGTCTTCACCAGTAATTGGTGTTCCATCTGACCAGACTCGGCCTGGGGCAACGGTCCACATTGTGCGGAAGTCAGTCTTTGTGTTCTTGACGATCTTGTATGAACCGAAAACTGTGTTCTTTACAAGCTCTTTTTTGTTGTTGTAATAGTTAAAACCTGCGCCCTGCAGGTATGAAACTGCAGAACATGTTGTTGAGTTCGTAGCTGAAAGGCTGCAGTTCAAACCAGTGATTGCGTTTGTTTCATGCAGGATTACAGTTGAACGCGTTGCAGCCTGGGCTGGGGTCAGTAGTGATACTGCCAAAGCCGCAGAAGCTATAATTGCTAACGCAAATTTTGCGCTGCGTTGTAACTTCATTAGTCCTCCTTGAGGGGTTATTGGATACATGTGAAGAGTCGACTAACCCCACACCTATCCATTGGTGGAGTGAGTCTGCCGTACCTCACCTATGTGATGCAACAGGCACGGCCCTTTCGACTGCCAAAAATTGGACAGAATTGCGCCGAATGTCGAGCAGGAAAGAGGTGATTTACGCGCTTTGGCGGGCCGCTTCGATTCGGGCCGTCGTCAAACGAGGGGCCGCGAGCGCCCACAGGATCAGACCCAGCGCCACTGAAATCAGGTACGGGGCTCGAAGTGCGCTTTCACGAGAGACCATATGCGTCATCGCCGTGACTAATCCCCCACCCACAAACATTCCAATAGGGATCGAACCCCAGGCAAAGAATCGATAGACGCTATTGACCCGCCCAAGAAGTGCTGGCGGAATGATGCTTTGGCGCAATGAAACGGTGATGGTGTTCCATAAAATCGCAACAAAAGTTTCAACCGCAGTGACAACCCATACAACCTGCCACGATGAAGTCAGGCCAACAATTAGGTTTCCGATTGGGGCTGCCGCCATTGCTAAAGCCAGCGATGGACCACTTCCTAAACGTGCTGAAACTTTAGGTGCAAAAAATCCGCCGATAGTCCCACCGATAGCTCCGGCCGTTCCTAAAATGGCAAAGATAAAGACAGTTGTATGTAAAACCTCTTGGGCAAATAAAATATAAACGGCACCGACCATTGTGCCAAGACCATTCATGCACCCCAAGATGATTGCCATAGGTCGTAGTAAAGGGTGAGCCCATAACCAATCAAAACCCTCTCGAATTTCAACTGTGAAATTAATTTTTTCGCTAGGAGCATCTTTTTCTATTGGCCTAAAACTTCCAGCCAAGGATGCAATCAAGGCTACGGCTATAAAGAATGAGAAAGCGTCAAAGAAGAATGGTAAAAAGATAGCGATACCTATCAATAAGGATCCCAGTGGTGGTCCAATAAAACTATTAGTTAAAGATTCGGCCGACCACATTCGACTATTAGCTCTCTCCAAATTTTCTTGATCGACCACTGATGGCATCAACGTCTGAGCGCTGTTATCTCGCAGAACTTCGGCTAAGCCAAACAAGAAAGCTGTAACTACGAGTGTGCTGTAGAGGGCCCAATTAGTTTTTAAATCCGTGATGGAGGTTAAGTCATTGAGTGAAGGCAGCGAGTCCTTGTTAAGCACAACAATAACTCCAACAAATATCGTCAGAATGCCTCGCAGAAAATCCATGCCCACAATTAGTTTTCGCCTATCAAAGCGATCTGTTAGTACCCCGGCGTGCAAAGTGAAGATCAACCACGGTAGCCGCGAAGCAAAGCCGGCGGCAGCGATAAGGATAGGAGAACGTGTCACCGCAGATGCCAGCCATGGGTAGGCCACCATTGAAACGCCATCGCCTAGATTTGAAATCGCCGTAGCTAACCAGAGTTTCCAGTACGAGCGTCCGAGCGGTTTGGTCATGAAGAAATCTTACTGAGCAGCCTCTGTGCTTTGGCTGACTCCCATAAAGAAAGGAATTGAAAGCCCGGCAATTACCGTAGCAATCGCACCGCCAACGATTAATGGAGCGCGCAAACCAGTCTTAGCTATAAAACCCCCAAGCAAAGAGCCAAAAGGCATCAAACCCCAAACAAGGGTGCGCCGAGTTCCATGGACCCGACCATATAAATGTGCGGGAATAACGCTCTGATAGGTAGACATCAAGAGAATATTCCACTGTGAAATTGTGAAAGCTGCAACTGTCGAAAGAACAATATAGATATAGATATTGGGGACGAATCCCTGCAGCAAAATGATGAGTGAGCTTAGAAAAATACCTGCGGTCATGACTTTACTGCGCCCAAATTTTTTCGAAAGTACTGGTGCCGCAATGCCACCCGCTATCGCACCAAGGGCTTGTACTGAAAGTGCAATACCAAAAAAAGCGGGTTTTAAATCTAGCTCCTTAACCATGAACAAAACTATTGTTGAGGTCGACAATGAATAACAGAGTCCAATGCTGGCAGTTGTTAAGACCAGGCGTAGCAAAACTTTATTGTTATACAGGTATGAGATTCCAAATCGAATCTCACTTTTGAAATCAGGTTTATTCTCTGGTGTGCTCTCACCGCGCAAATCTTGTAGAAACTTAACGGGAATCGCTGCAGCCAGAATCGCAGCAACCAAGAAACCTAAACTATTGGCTATGAAAGGTAGATAAATAGCGGCTGCGTAGAGAAAACCGCTAATGGGTGTTCCTACAAAGCCTTGAACGATAGTCTCTGAAATTTGAAGCCTAGAGTTTCCACGCTCCAATTGATCCTTCGTAAGAATCTGTGGAATTAAGGATTGTGACGTTGTGTCGGCAGTAACTTCGCATATCCCGATACAAAAAGTGGCTATAAATAAAAGGTAAATAGTAATCGTGTGAGTTGAAATCGATAAGGCAAGTAGTCCCGCAATCAAAAAACGCACACAGTTGGCACCAGCTAGAAGAAATCTGCGGTCTACCCGATCGACAATAACCCCAATAGGAATGGCAAAGAAAAGCCAGGGCAGCATCACTAATGCACTGAGCATCGAAATGAGAACTGGATTCTTGGTCAGGGTGATTGCTAAAAGTGGAGCCGCGGCCGATAAAACACCATCAGCTAAATTTGTGGTCAGACTTGCACCCCAAAGTCGATTAAATGCTGGCCCCATAGATTTCATAGAAG
>WLHW01000090.1 GCA_009702525.1 Actinomycetota bacterium | reverse complement strand
GTCTTTGATAATGCCGGTCAGGATTGCTGTGCACGGTCACGTATTTTGGTACAGAAATCGGCCTTCGATACTTTCATGGAACACTTTGAAGTTGCGGTGAAGAAGTTTCGTTGTGAAGATCCTAATCTTGCGACCGCCGATATGGGGCCACTGATTTCTAAGAAGCAGTTTGACGCAGTTGAGTCTTTCTTGGATGAACCGATTGCATTTAAAGGAAGCGCACCAACTGGTCCTGGTTACTGGATGCCGCCAACTGTTTTGCTACCGAAAAATACTTCTGCTCGCTCATGGCGTGAAGAGATTTTTGGACCAGTTGTATCTGTGATGACTTTTGAGGATGAAGCAGATGCGATTGCGATGGCTAACGACAGCGAGTATGGCTTATCGGGATCGATTTGGACGCGTGATATTGGCCGTGCGCTGCGCGTTTCTCGTGGAGTTGAGACTGGTGCGCTATCGGTGAACTCCAATTCATCGGTGCGCTTCTGGACTCCCTTTGGTGGATTTAAGCAATCAGGTCTGGGTCGCGAGCTAGGACCAGATGCTTTGGATTCATTTACTGAAGTTAAAAACGTATTTATCTCTAACGACTAAATCTTCATAATCGGCGCGGTTGCGATTCGATCTAGAAATTGATCGACTAAGTCGTAACCGCGTTGATTACTCTCCTTCTCAATACTTTTAGTCTGGGCACGTAAAGCTTCAACCACAATGCCCTCAGATTCGATCTCTGCACAACCGCCCTCCATCGCTAGCCACATATCCAAGACTTCGGCATCGACTTCAGGATGGAACTGCGTTCCTAACGTGCGTCCGTAGACAAATGCTTGCGGACATAGATCATTGCTAGCAATTGGTGTCGCACCCGGCGGAACAGTGAAACGATCCCAGTGGTATTGAAACCACGGTCCCCGCGGAATAAGAGACTCATCGACGGATTCGATTTCAAACCACCCTAGCTCTGCATATGGAGAACGTGAGACGCTTCCACCTAAAACTCTGGACATGAGTTGGCCACCAAAGCAGATTCCCATTACTGGAATACCAGCGTTATGCACTTCGCGCATCTTCTCCAACTGTGGCAGTAACCAGTTGCCGATGCGCTCTTCGTCATAGACGGCATACTGTGCGCCCATCACAACTACGACATCGAAGCTCAATAAATCTGGCCAGATAGGTGTCACATTGGGTGTATTGATATTGTCTTTATCTACGATGATAAATCTCGTGATCTCATATCCGCGTCGCTCAAACTGTACCCAAATAGGCCCACCTGGACTGGCATGGTCATGCTCGATGAAGATAACACGCTTACTCATGACGCGTACCCTACTTGATAATGCGCAAAGGCTCTTGTCCGCGCGCGACAAGACGCTCAAAATACACTTCGCGCTTTTCATTAAATCTAGATGCCTCTTCGCCAGTCTTTCTTAGGAAGGCAGATAGCTCATCGCGAGCTTTAAGACCATCGCCCGATAAGTCGCTTCGCTCAAACACTTTCCATGCTCGCAAGATAGGTGCAATGACCTCATCCAAGTGCAGCTGCATGTCATATATGCCAGCCAGAGCAATCTGTACGGCCTTTCGACTAAAACCTGGCATGTTTGCTCCGGGCATATCAAAGTTTGTAACAACATCGGTAATAGCTCGCATCGTTGCATTTGGCTCCATGTCAAGAGCTGCACCAAGAGTATTGCGGTAGAAAAGCATGTGGAGATTTTCATCTAGTGCAATACGTTGCATCATATTTTCGGCGATGGAATCATCTGAAATCTTGCCAGTATTGCGGTGTGAAATACGTGTTGCTAACTCTTGGAAAGAAACGTATGCGATCGTGTGCAACATATCGTTTTCATATGGAGTCTGATACCCCAGTGACATATGTGCCATACGCAAATCTTCTAGTTCGTAGGGATCAACGCCACGGGTCGCCATTAAATAATCGCGGATAGCGATGCCATGTCGCGCCTCTTCGGCAGTCCAGCGTTCAATCCAATTTCCCCATGCCCCATCTCGGCCCATGGAGATTGCAATTTCAGTGTGATAGCTCGGTAGATTATCTTCAGTTAAGAGATTGAGAACTAAGGAATCTTGAGCGACGGGTGTAAGACGCGAATCCTTTGCCTCCCAGGCATCACCATTGAGCGGGCCGGCAAAGTTACGACCTTCAGACCATGGCACATACTCGTGCGGATACCAGTTCTTCTGTACACCTAGATGGCGCTCAAGCTCAACAGCGACAACGGGTTCAAGATCGCGGATTAGCCGAGCTTGAATTGATGCAGCATCACTTGTCATGGGCCTTACGCTACGGCAGAAAGCGCCTTACTCGCCAGTTAGAAATTCTTTTCGGAGCGTTCTTTGGCAGCGGCCGCACGCCATTTAGCGATTTCTGCATGATTTCCACTCAATAAAATCTCAGGCACTGCAATATCGCGCCACGTTGCCGGTTTCGTAAAGTTTGGATACTCCACATAACCCTCTTCATTGTGAGATTCTTCAACTAATGACTCTGGATTACCTAATACACCGGGTAGTAATCGTGTAATGGCTTCAATCATTACTAATGATGCAACTTCTCCTCCGCCCAAAACGTAATCACCGATAGAGACTTCGTGCACACGAATATTGCGAGATGAGTACTGATCCCCGCTGTAATGCTCACGTACGCGATCATCAATTCCTTCATATCGACCACAAGCGAAAATAATATGACCTGCCTTAGAGAATTCTTGAGCCATTGGTTGATCAAATCGTTTTCCAGCAGGTGTCAAAATAATTAAATCCGTATTATCAACCATTAACGGATCTAGCGCTTGCCCCCATACTTCTGGCAACATTACCATTCCGGCACCACCTCCATATGGTGTGTCATCTACGGCGTGATGATTATTTGTAGCAAAGCTACGTAGGTCGTGAACAACGAACTCTAAAATTCCTGAATTGTGCGCCTTGCCCAAAATTGAGAGAGATAGTGGTGCAAAATAATCAGGAAATATTGTGACGGCCTCTATTTTCATGAAACTATCCCGCTCATGTCAGGTGGAATTACGACGACCCGCCTTGCTGCTACATCAACTATCGGCACAAGTTGGCGAACGAATGGAATAAGTGACTCACCACCTGCAGTCTTAATGGCCAGTAAATCTTGGCCTGGGAGATTAATAACATCGGTGACTTCACCAAAAATCTCACCATTTTCAAGAACTGCCGTGCAGCCAATTAACTGCAACACGTGATAATCATCGTCATCTTCGCGCTCTTCATTGATATCTACATCGGCATAGAGAAGAACATTGCGCAGCTTTTCGATTTGATTGCGATCTGTATAGCCAGAAAAGCCAAGTAGCAAAATGCCATTATGAACGCGGCCAGATGTGATCGTGAGTTCACCATGTTCATCACTCTGTAGCTTTGCACCTATGGCAAAACGACGATCAGGCTCATCGCTGCGTACTTCGATAGTTGCTTCACCTAATATGCCGTGGGCACGACCAATTCGCCCTACGAGTAAACGCATGGCTAATTGATCACTAACTTAGTTAGGTTCGTCGGTCTCAACTAGATCGACACGAACTGTGCGACCTGCGAGCGCGCTAACAACTGTGCGCAGAGCTTT
>WLHW01000009.1 GCA_009702525.1 Actinomycetota bacterium | reverse complement strand
TTCTCGGATGAAGTATTGGCCACCAGTAGCTCGTATCGATGGAGCTCATGGAGATCGTAATTTGGTCTGTGCCTGCACACCGATGGAGGATTATCGCTAGGAGAGGCACAAGCCTTCCTTTTCTTACTTTACATAATGTAACTTATCGGCGTTAGGTATATCTAGAACGGCGGGCTTTGCCCACCATTAGCAGCCAGAATCCGGTCCCTATGAGAGCCCAATCTCCAGCCTTATCCCGTGGCGTTCTACCTCCGATAAGAGATACGTCGGCAAATATATGCGCTGGAACATGCATGGAAGTTTTCTGACTCACGGTGCCGTGATAATCGATAATTGCTGAAATCCCCGTAGTTGAAACTGAGAGAATATTTCGTCCATGTTCGATGGCTCGCACTCGAGATATCTCTAGCTGTTGAGCACTTTCTGGCGACGTTCCAAAAGTCGCACTATTTGTTTGAACCACAATCAGTTGTGAATTTACGGCCGCTCGGCTCAGAATTTCATCATCGATGAGTTCAAAACAGATTACTGGTGCAACTGTTGCCTGATTTATTCGAAAAACAGTCGAGGAGTTACCAGGAGAAAAATCCTCAATATCGCTAGCCAGTGAGGAGATTTTTTCGGCGATAGAGCGCAATGGGATGTATTCACCAAATGGAGTTAAATGTTGCTTAATGTAGACATTGTGTGACTCTTTTGTCCAAGCAATAGAGACGTTGCGTAACTGCCCTTGAGAACGAATGACGGCACCAACAACGAGTGGCTTGTCGAACGAGTCTAGTGCGTCTCCCACAGATTTATGAGTAAATGGATCTACGTCAACCGCATTTTCAGGCCAAAGAATAAAGTCGACATCGCTGTCCTCTGCTAAAGCTTTTTTAGTTTCCTGAACATGATTGTTAAAGACTGCAGCAGCTCGCGAATTAAAATCCAAACCAAGTTGTGGAACATCGCCTTGGACCATCAAAACTTTCGTGGAAGCAATTGGGGTTACCGATAAAGAAGTGAACAGGATAAAGAGTGGCAATAAAGGGATGACTGAAATTTTGCGATTGAATGTAGTAAAAAGTACTAAAGCACAACACAAGACAGTGGCACTTAATGCACTTACTCCCCCGTAAGCCGCGATATTTCGATAAGGGGCATCAGCCTGTGAGAATGCGAGTCTTAACCATCCGAAACCGCCAAAAGGAAAGCGGGAACGTAACTCTTCTAAGATCAAAAATATGAGCGGATAGAAAGAGATTCCATGACGTTTGGCGAAACCAAGTGGGACAAATAAAAAGCTTTGGCCAACAAAAAGAACGATCCATGGCGTTGCCCCGACATAAACACTGGTCCAGTGCAGCGCAATTGAGTTGAATCCAAGTGCGAAAACGAAAGCGTTCAACAATGGTTTCGTACATATCTTCAAGCTGTACATGTGAAGTGAAAGTGCTACGGGGGCTAACCACCACAGAGACCTGGGTGCAAACGCTCCGCTGAGAAGTATCCCGCTTGTAAAACTAATGAATAGATTTACCATCCAAGTGCACTGATCAAACGATCAACGCTGGCACCCAGTCCGTAACGCTCCTTGAATTGGTAGATAGGCGATAAATCTGCTGGCGCAGCAGGCATTGATAGATCTACTTTCGGCAAAGGAACATTTCTAGCCACCTGTACAACTGTGGGTGCAATTTTTAAGTAATCAGCGCCAGCAATAATCTTCTTAGCAAGTGCTGGCGATAGAGAATCATGTGCGGCATGTGCACCCGCTAATGCGTCCTCAACCGAAGCGAAATTATTGGCGATAAGAGCCGCGCCTTTCTCACCTATCCCCCTCACTCCAGGCAAACCATCGGAGGGATCTCCACGAAACATTGCAAAAAGCGCATATCGCTCTCCAGGAATTTGATATTTTTCTGAAACGTATGCAAGATCTACTAAATCGTGAGCTGAGATTCCCTTAGCCAAATAAACTACTTTTATATCGCGCTTATCATCGACCATTTGGAAAAGATCACGGTCGCCGGTAACTATTCTTATAGGGCCCTTTTCAACTTCAGCATACGTAGCCATAACATCATCGGCCTCAAAATCATCTACTCCAACTACGGGAATCCTAAATAAATCCAAGAGATCAAGGAGTATTGGAATTTGCGGTGTTAACGTGTCTGGCTCTTCTTCCTCATCGCCATCCTCTTCTAAACGATTTGCTTTATATTCGGGAAATAGTTCTACCCGCCACATCGGGCGCCAATCACCATCCAAACAGGCAACTAAACGGTTTGGTTTATAGATGCTCACTAAGCGAGCAGTCATATCTAGGTAACCGCGAATTGCATTCACTGGGGTTCCATCCGGTGACAACAACGTGTCCGGCATTCCATAGTATGCGCGGTACCAGAGCGATGCACTGTCTAGAAGCATTAAGGTCATATATCCCCCATGAGATAAGCAACAACACCGCGATCAATTCGTTTAACCGCATCTTTGCATACGGGCCGCAGCTTTTCACTCGCTCCACCAATTTGATTGAGCAGATCGACTAATTGTTTTGTTGAGCGAACAAAATCACCCACCGACATGTCGCTACCTTTAAGAACACTCTGTAGAGAGCCCCCATTTGCCCATTTATATGCGATCCAACAAAAACCTGGATCGGGTTCACGCTGGGTTTTAACCCCGTACTCGGTCTCGATCGCCTCTAACTGTGCCCACACTGAAATGACCTCAGTTAACGCATTAGAGACCCGAGGACTCGGCATCTTAGGGGCAAGATTTTCGGCAGATCTGGATTCAAAAATCATGCAGGAGACTATTGATAAAAGTTCTGCGGCATTTAACTCGTCGAAAAGTCCAACGCGAATAGATTCGGTGAGCAACAAATCAGATTCGGCGTATATTTTAGTGAGAATTTTTCCTTGGGCAGTTGGCTTCTCTCCCTCGATGTAGTTCAGATGGGTCAGGACTTGGCAAATCTGATCGAAAGTCTTTGCAATTACATTTGTGCGAGAATCAACGCGCGCGCGTAGTCCTTCATTTTCACGATTTAAACGTCCAGCGCGTTCAGCAAAGCGCGCATGATCTTCACGTTCATTACAACTATGACAACTGTGATTGCGAAGTGATTTTCGCAAGTCGCTCAAATCACCTTCTAGGCGTGAGCGCTGACGATTATCGAAAGTTTTCTTGTGATCACGCCGGCTCAGTAACACTTCAACTTCCTTTATTTCACGACGAATACTCGCATAATCTATAAAGTCACCTAGATGGCAGGCAGCTTGGATGAGCAACTCTTCAATTGCTGTTTCATTTTTGTGTATTTGGCGAGCTAAACCAACAACTGCGCGATCTGCTTGAAACTGTGCGAAGGAGGATTCGAGAGACCCACGCGCTCTTTCTCGACCGAAACGTGATATTAAATTAATAGACATGTTGTACGAAGGAGCGAAAGATGAACGTAATGGATACGTTCTAGTTGAAGCTAAACCTGCCGCGGCCGCTGAATCAACTGTCGGAGACCATTGAATAACGGCATTTCCCTCAATATCGATTCCTCGCCGCCCAGCTCGACCAGTTAATTGCGTGTACTCCCCCGGCGTAATTGGTACGTGCGCTTCCCCGTTGTATTTGACCAATTTCTCCAAAACAACGGTTCTGGCGGGCATATTGATGCCCAGTGCAAGTGTTTCGGTGGCAAATACTGCTTTGACTAAACCGCGTTGAAAAAGATCCTCTACTGCTCCTTTAAAGCTTGGCAACAGACCGGCGTGGTGGGCTGCTATTCCACGCTCTAATGCAGTCAGCCATTGAGTGAAGCCGAGCACTTCCAAATCCTCAGCGGCGATATTTGATGTGTATTTAAGTGCAGTGGCTTTGATTTCAATGCGTTCTTCCGGTGATGTTAAACGTATGCCGGCCTGTAGGCATTGATTAACTGCTGCATCACACCCAACCCTGGAGAAAATAAATGTTATTGCTGGCAACATACTTTCTCGTTGCAATTTTTCAATGATATCTGCACGAGAAAGCCTGTCGTTTGGTTCGTTGTAGCGACCTCTGCGACCCTTACTTATAGCAGATCTACGAATCGCTTCGCGCTCACGCTGCAAAATTTCAGGGTTTATCTGACCAGGTTTTTCGAATAAATCCATCATTCGATTACCAATAAGTACATGTTGATACAAAGGAATTGGGCGTATCTCACTCACGATTACCTGGGTGTTGCCTCGAACTTCGCCCAGCCATTCTCCAAACTCTTCAGCATTAGATACCGTCGCCGAAAGGGAGATTACCTGCACGCTCTCCATGAGGTGAATTAAAACTTCCTCCCACACGGCTCCGCGAAACTTATCGGCCAAGTAGTGAACTTCGTCCATGACGACATAGCCAAGATTTTTCAAAGTACTAGAGCCCGCATACAACATGTTACGCAAAACTTCAGTCGTCATTACCAAGATATCGGCTTCGCTATTGATACTGGTGTCACCTGTGAGTAAACCAACTTTATCTTCGCCAAATTTTGCAACGAATTCGAAGTACTTTTGATTTGAGAGGGCTTTAATTGGTGTTGTATAAAAACATTTTTTTCCTAGACTGAGTGCGAAATATGCCGCAAACTCGCCTACAACTGTCTTGCCAGCTCCTGTAGGGGCGGCAACGAGAACGCCACTTCCTTCCTCAACGGCATGGCAGGCAGCAATTTGGAAAGGATCAAATTCGAAGTTAAAAGTCAGAAGGAACTCGCGGGTAACTGGATGTGCGTTCCTGAGCTTTGCTGCGGCAAATTTTTCAGCCGGAGTGCTTACGGTATCCATGTGTGCAGAGCTCCACTCACGCACTCAGCACTCAAGGGAGTATCCCCTAGTCGCTCACCATCGGCGTAGGCAACGGCAGTTGCTCGAATGGCGACATTTTTACTTCGAATGATCTCTACTGCTGGATGCTTGATATGAGTCCCCTTAAAAACTTTTGGAAAAACTTTAAGAAACTCAATCTTTGATACAGGATGTAAAACCATGACATCAAAGAGTCCATCATGCAAAGAAGCGTTGGGGCATACAAGCATGCCTCCACCATATGAACGTCCATTTGCCACTGCAATCAACATAGCCTGAGTAGAAATCAATCGATCATCTAGTTGTATTTCATAATGGCGGGGTTTAAAGCGTGGTAACTCAATAGCTATCGCAGCGTTGTATTTCTGTGGCCCTTTAGGCCAATGCATGGTGTTAGCTTTTTCGTTGACAATTGAGTCAAAGCCAGTGGAAAGAATTGCCCCGAACCATCGGCCCTGCGATAGTCCCACATCTATAGCTTGGGGTGCCCGAGAAATAATGTGGTTGAGATAACTATACAAATCATCAAGTGGCCAACCTAAAGTACGAACAAAGTCATTGCCTGTACCAGCTGGAATCATTGCTAGTGGAATTTGGGCTGGAACCAAAATCTGCAGTGCAAGATGTAAAAGTCCGTCTCCCCCAACACCAATTACTCCACTGCACGTGGGGTAACGTTCAATAAACGCCTGCAACTGAGACGACATATCTTGTGCGCTCTTACCTGTCACAACCGAGAAATCAATCTGATGAGAGTGTAAAAACTGCGCTACCTGACTACCGACCTTGGCACCTTTTCCCGAACCGGAAATTGGATTGACTAATAGCGCCCACATGAGGCGACCTTATCGCCCTATTCCTCGATTGAAGTGACACTCTCGATAGCGCTCACCCCGGTTTCTAGGGTACTTGCGCGCTTATCGCGTCGACGGTCTATTAGAAGGGCGATGCCACCGGCCGTGAAATACAACAGACACAGAGGCACAGCAAGGAGCATCATTGTCAAAGGATCTGCGGTCGGCGTAAATGCCGCCGTGAAAAGAACTATGGAGAAGACCCACATTCTCCAAGGTCTTAATATGGTTTCGCCTCTGAGAAATCCAATCAAGTTAAAAGTCAGAAGAAAGATCGGAAGTTCAAACGCTAAACCAAAGAGAAGGATTATTCGCATAACAAAATCTAGATAGTCGTCGAATTTCACTAAGTTCGATAGCGAATTGGGGGTGAAACCAAATAGTACTTTAATAGCTACTGGCAAAACCAAATAACCAAGTGTTGCCCCTAAAGCAAAAAAAGGAGTTGCTCCAACAAAAAAGAGAATCGAGTTTCTTTTCTCTTTTCTATGCAGTCCTGGTGCAATAAAAGCCCACAGTTGATACAACCAAATTGGGGCTGAAAGAATTACCCCAGCAAGGAGAGAAACTTTGATCTGTAAGTTCAAAGGGCCAAGAACTCCATTGATGTAGAGGGAGCCGCAATGAGTTGCACCTGTCGCTTGTGCTTTTTTAAGATCACAAACCGGCAGGGCTAATTTAGTAATTATTGTGTTATAGAAGTACCAACCAGCACCCGAGGCAATAAATATCGCTACAGATGCGCGAAAAGTTCGCTTACGTAACTCTCGTAAGTGATCCAACAAAGGCATCCGCGCGTCTTGTTGTGACGCCATAGATGTTACTTCTCTGGGCTAGCGTCGCCCTCGGCCTTTTTCTCCTCAGTAGTCATCTCTTTCATCTCACTCTTAAAGATTCGCATTGAGCGTCCTAGAGAGCGGGCCGAGTCGGGAAGTCGTTTTGCGCCGAAGAGAACGAGAACAACAATAAGAAGAATAAGGATGTGACTAGGTTCGCGTAAAAACATTGAGCAAACTCCTTTGAGAGCAGTCGAAAGTACCTCTTAAGGCTACCCCAGTTCCAACCAGATTGGGTAGGCGAAGTTAGCTCTCGCCATATTTCTGCAAAATTGCGGCTGCCGCGGCCGCGATTTCGGCGCGAATAACTCTTGGTTCAGTCAACTCAGCCGAACCGGCAGAGGCCATGACAGATCGAATAAGCCACTGTGGTGAAAAAGCTCTAGAGGTAACTTCTGAGGCCATCTGAGTTTTACCGAGATTAAACCTCTCCATGACATCTCTCTGATTAGTACGTAGTTTCAACGAGTACGAGATTGTAGATGCCTCGCTGACTGTACTGCCGGTAACTGAGGCTGAAGCATGTGCTTGTTTGGAATCAAGAATTCGATCAATTCTAAAACTTCTGAAAGCTTGCGCTGTGTGACAGTAAGCAAATACATAATCGTGCGAATTTTCGTATCTTATTTCTATTGGCGAAATATCTCGCTCCGTAACTTCATCGGAATAAAGCGCGTGATATTTAATTCTTAACATTTTCTTTGTCGAGATCGCAAGAAGAATAGCTGCCGAGTTTTTTTTGTTGTGATGCGGCTCAGCCCTCAAGGGAGATAGGAGATTGGCTTGCAATGAGAGTTTACGAATTAGTGATGTCGCCATAGATTTCAAATCTTCACGATCTGCTGGAAGTGACTGCATGACTAAATCCAAACCTAAGAGGAGAGCGATAGATTCCTCAATAGTAAGGTTTCTTGGTTGACTCAAAGTATCTGCATTGTGAATAGTCACGTAACCAGAATCGAAAGAAAGATCCATAAGTTCTAGAGGCGTATACCCCGGTAGTCCACACATCCACAAAGTCGTTAAATCTGCAACCATCTGATTAGGTGTCACATCGAAAACATCTGCGAGGACTTTCAAATCGATGCCTTGATGCGCGCTCACATACGGGACTAAATCTAGAAGTCTAGAAGTTCGGCTCAGTGGCGTCTGAGGACTCTTAGCCATGGTTATGCGCCAATTCTTTGAGTGCAGAGATCACACCATTCCGAAGTTCTTGCGGAGCAATTACTAGTACATCATCACCGTGCCACAGGATCGATTCGATGAGACGGGACTGGTCTTGGTAACTCAGTGTTAATTGATCCCACTCCCCCTTATCAAGGTGAGTTAATGCTTGTATGCGAAGAAGGTGAGCCTTGCCTTTGCGAACATCAAGTGTGGCTGTCTCGGATTCACCCAGATTTTCAAGATAGTTGAGGATATCGAAGTCGTCAGGAACCTCATATGGTGGCGATGATTTATGTGCCTGAATCTGACCGTCGATACGATCTAGTCTAAAAGTACGAACTAAGTTTTTTTCTAGGTCCAAACCTGCTAAATACCAAAAACCTTTACGCGTTGCAATCGCATACGGTGCAACCCTTCTTTTTTGTAACTCCAAATCCTTGCCAACATATGTAAAAGTCAAAACGCCTCTCTGGGCAATGGATAGAGAAATCGCTTCAAAGTCGGCATTCGGAGTACGCAATTGGGGTGAAATGTTAGGTATCGCATCAAGATCGGACTCAACCCCGATAGATTTTAATTTTATAAGAGCGCTCTGAGCAGCTTCATTGAGTGCTGCGCCGCGCCACGCCTCTGCTGCAAGTGAGAGCAGGGCCACTTCACTACCTGAGATATCGCCAATATTGAGTTGATAACTTTCACTTTTGATTCGGTAACCAGCTTCATCGTCAAAGGCTGGATCGAAACCACCAACTTCAATCTCAATCCCGAGATTTCTCAAATCATCTTTATCTCGTTCAAACATTCGCTCTTTAGTTTCAGGTGAGCCTTCGTAACCGTCTACTGAAGTAAATATTTCGTTTTTGGTCAAATATCTTTTAGTTGCCAATAGTGCGATTGTAAGATTGATTAATCTCTCAATCTTCCGAGACACCGTAGGCACCCTTCGCTGGTCGACGTCTGCGAGCTAGAACTTCTACTCCCGGTGCCATTCGTCTACTCTGGATTAAGAAACCAGTGTGTCCAATCATGCGTTGCTGTGGGCGAACAGCAAGACCTTCATGATGCCAGCCTCGTACAAGAGTCTCACTGCTTTCGGGTTCAGTAAAACGCCCATCGCTTTTTATCGCCTCAGCTGTGGCAGAGAGTTGAGTAGTAGTTGCGACATACGCCATGAAAACTCCACCGGGCCGAAGTGCTGTGGCAGCGGTATCAACGCATTCCCACGGAGCGAGCATGTCTAAGATCACGCGATCGTAGGAGGCTTCCACTACTTGATCTTGCAAATCCCCAACGGTAAGTCTCCAATTAGAAGGTACTCCGCCAAAATAATTTTCAACATTTGACCGCGCATTGTCTGCAAAATCTGAGCGGCGCTCAACTGAATGAACAGAGCCATTGCTAGAGCACGCGCGAAGTAGAGAAATTGTTAATGCACCACTTCCAACACCAGCCTCTAGAACTCGAGCACCTGGATAAATATCGGCTAAACCGACGATCATCGCGGCATCTTTGGGATAAACGATTGTTGCACCGCGTGGCATCGTAAGAACGTAGTCGGCTAGAAGAGGTTTGAATGCGGTGAATTTAAGTCCCCCTGTTGTGCTCACGACGCTACCTTCGGGCATCCCAATTAAGTCATCGTGGGTTATCCAGCCCTTATGGGTATGCCATTCTTTTCCAGCAGCGATAGTAAAGCTATATAGCTTCCCTTTGGGGTCGGTCAACTGGATGCGATCGCCGTCGCCGAAATACCCTACATTAGACACGTGCGTATCTTAGGCGAAAAATAATGCGAGAGTGAGAGTATCTTGCTTCACGTGAATACTGATCCACGACTTCGACTCTCCCCCAGTAGCGTTGGCGACTTCAACAACTGTCCGCAACTCTACAAATATCGAAGTATTGATCGACTCCCCCAACCTCCAAGTTTGGATGCCGAAAGAGGCACGTTAATCCATACGGTTTTGCACGATCTTTTTGAACGTCCAGCCGCCGACCGAACACCTCAAAGCGCGATCGAACTTCTCCCTTCTCGTTGGTTGGCACAGGTAGAGGCGAAGCCAGAACTTGTAAGCATGGTGACGAACGAAAAAGAATGGCTCGACCGTGCAGGTGCACTTGTAGAGACGTATTTTAAGCTGGAGCAACCTTCGACTTTTGAGGCCACGCACCGAGAGATGCATTTGGAAGATGACTTTAGAGAAGATATCTATTTACATGGTTACGTCGATCGGCTAGATATTGCACCAACCGGTGAAGTACGCATCATTGATTATAAAACAGGAAAATCTCCAAAACCTGGTTGGGAAGACAAAGCACTGTTTCAACTGCGAGTGTATGCATTGTTGTATTGGAAGAACAGCGGCGTCCTCCCTCGGCTACTACAGCTCATCTATCTGGGTGATGGCAAGTTAGTCAGAAGTAATCCGACCCTTGCCGATATTGAATCTGCTAAGAAATCTCTTCTTCGAACTGCCGATGATATTTTGGCTTCCATCGATAAGGATTATTGGCCACCTAAACCAAGCAGATTATGTGATTGGTGTTACTTCAAAACAATTTGCCCGGCACACACAAGCTAGATTGCTGCCGCAAAATCCTTGAATAGTTCTTCCAGTTTTTGATAGTTAACGTGCTCAAGAGATTTGATACGTCGCACGCGAGCACTCTCATTGACAACAACCAAATGAGGAACCGCTATAAGCCAAGCACCACTGGCTTGAGCAGCAGTTACTCCCGTCAGTGAGTCTTCAAATATTAGGCACTGCCGAATGTCAACACCTGCCTGTTCAGCAGCTAAAAGATATGCATCTGGATGTGGTTTAGTATTAATAACATCATCACTACTAAGTGAGAATGGAAAGAAGTCATTTCCACAATTTTCAAGAACTGCATCAACGATGATTCGTGGGCTCGCCGAAACTAAAGCAGTTATTACGCCTCTGCTTTGAAGCTCTTGTACTAGTTCACGTGCACCTGGCATAAGCGGAGTACCTCGTCGCATTTTCTGACACTGAGTATGAATCAGGGTTCGCGTGAAAAAATCCGGCGATTCGGCCTTGTCGCATTTTTCGTACATGTACTCACCTACTCGTGAGAGAGGACCTCCCAGACAGGCCACTTGGTCTTGGTCGGTCCATGAATACCCATACGGCGCGGTGATCTCTGTTTCGGATTCAAGCCATAGCGGCTCAGAATCCACCATAAGCCCATCCATATCAAAGAACACTGCCTGAAAAAAATCAGGCGGTTTCGAGTACTCCACGTGGTGGAGGGTACCGTAAGGTTTGTGGCTATGGAGATACTTCACATCCCCGCTTTACGAAACCCAGTTATGTTGTGTGCGTTTTCAGGATGGAATGATGCCGCTGAATCAGCTAGTGCTGCCCTGGAGCACGTGATTAATGCACTGAGCGAGAATAAACCTGGAGTTGTTTCAACATTGATCGGTGAGATCGATTCTGATGACTACTTTGATTTTCAAGTTAATCGTCCGCAAGTTTCATTAGATGAATCTGAGAACCGTACGATTGCGTGGCCCTCGACACAGATATGGGGAGTATCGGTTCCGGGCTTTTCTCGAGATTTTGTTATCGTCAGTGGCAGCGAGCCATCTATGCACTGGAAGTCCTTTGTCACAGAGGTTCTTGATTTAGCCGATGACTTAGAAGTTTCTCTGATTATAACAATTGGTTCATTGTTAGCCGATGTTCCACATAGTCGACCAATCTCGGTCGGCATTAGCGCATCAAGCCCAGCACTAGCTAAAGAATTAGGTTTAGAGATTTCGCGCTACGAGGGATCGATTGGAATATTGGGAATTATTAACGATGGAGCTATGCGAAGGGGAATCGATGCGATTTCGATGTGGGCAGCAATTCCACATTACGCTTCAAATGCTCCGTCACCTAAAGCAGCGCTTGCTCTTATCCATGCGATTGAAGACTTTTTGGATGTTGAAATCCCTCAAGGGGATTTGCCTAATGAGGCAGATGCATGGGAAAAAGAGATAGATACTTTAGCCCTAGAAGATACCGACGTAGCTGACTATGTGAAGTCTCTCGAGGAGTCAAAAGATGCACAAGATCTACCTGAGGTATCGGGCGAGAGTATCGCTAAAGAGTTTGAACGGTTTTTGCGCCGAAATAATCAGAGTTAAAGTACTAAACCTAATAAAGCATCTAAACAAATTCGAAGCGTGGTGGCATCCCCGTCACCACTTCCCTCTTGAGATTTAATTGTCCACGATTGCAAAGCATGTAAAGCTGCAGGTGTATCAAGATCGTTTGATAAAGCATGTATTACTTCCGCAATTACCGTTTCTGTAGGAGCAACATGATCCATCGACAAAGCTGCTCTTAGTTTATTAACTTCTTGGTTGGCCTGAAGTAACACATCGTTAGTCCACATCCGATCACGATGGTAATGCTCCATCATGAGCGCATAGCGAATCACCATGGGGTCAACGCCTTCGGCAAGTAATGTGGAAACAAAAACCAAGTTGCCTTTACTCTTGCTCATCTTTTCGCCGTCAAGACCCAGCATGCCAGCGTGTACATATGTCGACGCTAACTCTTTTCCAGTCAACACTGTTGCTTGAGAGCGACACATCTCATGATGAGGGAAAATAAGATCACTTCCACCACCTTGGATATCAATAAGTTCAGGTGATTCAGGATCAGGGACTAGGTATTGATAAGCAATCGCCGTGCATTCAATGTGCCAACCGGGTCGGCCTGTGCCTAGTTCTGAATCCCATCCGGGTTCACCTGGACGTTGTGCCATCCAGACTAAGCAATCAAGTGAGTCTTTCTTTCCAACTAACGTTGGGTCTCCCCCACGCTGTGCAAATATGCTTTCCATCTCCGCTTTACTCAAGTGGGATAGCGAACCAAAATCATCGCAGGCACCATTTTCAAAATACAAATCATCCTCAATTAAATACGTTGTTCCTTTTGATGACAGCCCCTGTATCGCCTGTACTACTAGGGGAATTGCCTCCACTGCGCCGATGTAATGCGCCGGAGGAATGACTCTTAGTGCATTCATGTCTGAGCGAAAAAGATCAATCTGAGAATGAGCTAATACTTGCCAATCGACCCCATCACGGTTGGCGCGCTCCAGAAGTGGATCATCGATATCCGTAATATTCTGCACATAATTCACTGTGCTTCCAGATGCTCGTAAATATCGTTGCAATAAATCGAAAGTTAAATAGGTTGCTGCGTGACCAAGATGCGTTGCATCGTAAGGCGTTATCCCACATACGTACATTCGGTAGACATCTTTTTTGGCTAGTAGCTTCTTGGCTTGAGTTTTAGAGTCCGTAAGTATCAGCGAAGGCATCTGTAAGGGATAATTGAGCTTGGGTACTGCTATCGACCCCCACGATTCCATGCGCTCATCCTAGTTTGTCTTTTCTCAAAACGCTGGCCAAGGAATGGGTGGCCACTCTTGGCTTGGAACTGGCATAGTCTCGGAATCGATCATTCGTGCAATGCGCATGTGTAGCGCTTGAATTTCCTGCTCCGTTATATACGGACTCAGATCAAAAATCTCACCCAGTGAACGCTCTAAGTGGGACAAAAGTGTGAGCTCGGATTCAAGCAGTGAGTCCCCTGCCCATTGCCACAAAACGGTGCGCAACTTATCCTCGCTGTGCAAAGTGACCCCGTGGTCACATCCAAACACTTTCCCTGATGCGTCGGGCAGTATGTGGCCAATTTTGCGATCGGTATTATTAACAATCGCATCAAAGAAGGCCATGCTCCGCAGTTGCGGATGATCAGTAGAAAAGAATTGTGCTAAATCAACACCCTCATCAATCTCAATCCATTCTTGAACCATTCCTTTACCGTAAGGACCTTCCCTCAAAACAGTGAGAGGAACGAGATTCAACTTCAAAAAATCGCTCACTAGATACGATGCGTATTCACGCTGGGCTAAATTCCCATCTGGAAAATCCCATAGTGCGCGTTCGCCGGCGATGGGTTTGTATATGCATGTCATAGATTGATCACCTAAAGACGATGTTGCATACAACGTTGCATTGGACGCATCTACGAGCCGTCCGGTAACGACTAATTCACCAGAGGTTAAGAGCGTGCGTTTAGCGTCTATATCCATTGGCCCTGGGACAGAGATGACCCTGTGGATCTATAGGTAGCCCACAGAGAGGACATGGCAGACGACCAGATTGAATAACGGCATGTGCGCGCCTAGCAAAAGCGTTGGCCATCTCAAGGGAAAGAAAGATATTCCAGGCTTGGTGTGACTCCTCTTCAACATCGAGTAACTCGATTTCGACCTGATTACCATCCTCGTTCCAAGAGATAGATATCGCTCCAACTACAAAATCGGCTTCGATTGGTTGCTCTAAAGGCTTGTCGTCACGTTCAATAAGATTCAAGCCCGCTGCGTGCCCACTTTTTCGTAGCTGGGAGATCAACATATCTAAGCGCTCTGTGAGCGCGGCAACTTGAGATTTTTCGACCGCAACGGTTGCTAGCTTTCCAGACTGGCGAACTTGCAGAAAAAATGCTCGCTCTCCAGGCAGTCCGACTGTACCGACTATGAAGCGCTCAATGGCATCGAAAATCAAGCTCCACCACCAAGAAGATTTCGAGCACGAAAAGGGGCGTTCAGAAAGCTTTCTAAATCCGATCTCGAGTCATTCATTAAAAGTACTCGAGGCTTATCCGACGAATAATCTAGAACCGTAACTGAAGCTGGATCGATAACGATTCGTTGGAAATCATCTAAATGCATAGCTAAAACGGAAGAAACAATTGTCTTAATTACATCTCCGTGAGTCACGAAAACATCAGACCCCTTACCTTTATTCGTAAGAGCTTTGTGAATAGCATTCATTGCGCGAACTTGCACCTGGGCTAAACCTTCGCCCTGTGGAAAATACATCGCACTGGGTGAACTTTGAACAGTTTTCCACTCACGCTTGCGCGAGAGTACAGCGAGTTTTTTACCACTCCAAGAACCGTAATCAACTTCAATGATGTCATTATCATCAACTAGAGCTACTTTAGGATTATTTTTAGAGCCAACCTCTTTCCACCACGGCGAAATAGTTTCATTGCATCGTGCAAGAGGGCTCACGTGAAGAGATCTGATTGTCATAGCACCTAGTCGTGAGACGAGACGTTGTGACTGCTCAACTCCTTTATCGGACAAGGCAACCCCTGGTAGCCGGCCAGATAGAACGCCACGTTCATTGGCCTTAGAATGCGCATGTCTAATCAAAACGATCTGCATAAAACTAAGGCTATCGCAGGTTTTACTGCTGCGTCTTGCTAGGGTCACCTCATGCATATGCGACGAGCTGGAACAAGTGGGCTCACTCTTTCCCGTCTTGGCTTAGGCAGTATGACGTGGGGCCGAGACACCGATGAACACGAGGCCGCTGATCAATGTCGTGCATTTTTGGATGCCGGCGGAAATTTCATCGATACCGCAAATACTTACGGGGATGGCGATAGTGAACGAGTTATAGGCGGGCTCATCGGGACACTTTTCACTCGAGAAGAAGTTGTGATTGCAACAAAAGCAGGATTAAGTTTTACCGATGGAGTGAGGTCGATTGATGCCTCCCGAAATACATTAATTTCGCAATTAGATAAATCCTTGTCTCGCTTGGCAACGGATTACGTTGATATTTGGCAGATACATGCGTGGGATCAGTTCACCCCACTTGATGAAACTCTTGCGGCTCTGGACTACGCCTATACCACCGGTCGTGCGCGCTACGTTGGTGTGAGCAACTATTCAGGTTGGCAATTAGCCAGGGCTGCGAGTAAGCAACAGTCGAACACGATGAAAGCTCCATTAACTACGGTTCACAATGAATACTCACTTCTTAACCGAGATGTTGAACTCGAAGTTCTAGAAGCAGCCGATGATTGTGGTGTTGGTTTCTTAGCGTGGGCACCGCTTGCTCGAGGAGTTTTAACTGGTAAATATCGCAAAGGGGTTCCAAGTGACTCACGTGGAGCCGCTCCTCATTTTGCAAAACACATTGAGCCTTACTTGGATGCTCGATCTTCTCGAATCGTCGAGGCAGTACATGTAGCGAGTGAGGGCTTGGGTTATTCTCCATTAGAAGTTGCTTTGGCGTGGGTACGCGATGCACCAGGTGTTACTAGTGCAATTGTCGGTGCACGCACAGGTGCCCAACTAAGAGGTCTTCTTAAATCTGAGGAAGTTTCTCTTCCACAGATTGTACGCAGTGCACTCGATGATGTGAGTCTTTAGACGTTTTCTAGAAAGTCTTTTAACGTCCGAACTCCGAAAGTTAAACCATCTACAGGTACACGCTCATCAACTCCATGGAACATTGCCATAAAATCAAAATCAGCATCAAGCTTTAAGGGTGAAAAACCGTAACCGATGATGCCAAGTTCTGCTAGAGCTTTGTTGTCTGTTCCCCCACTCATCAGATACGGCACCGGAATCGCTTCTGGGTCTTCTTTGAGAATAGCAGCACACATTGCATCAACTAAATCGCCTTCGAAAGGAACCTCTAATGCTTTATCGCGTGTGATGGTTTCAACACTGACGTGTGGGCCAATTAAGGATTGAATAGTTGCGTTCAGTTCATCTTCGAAGCCAGGAATAAATCGGCCATCGATAACTGCACTAGCTGAGCCGGGAATAACATTTGCCTTATATCCGGCATCTAACATCGTTGGGTTAGCCGTATTTTGCAGGGTTGCGCCGATCATTCGCGCAGCAAAACCGACTTCTGTAAGAAGTGGGCGTAGATCTTTCTCATCATAAGTTTTACCAGTTGCTTCAGCAACCCGCTTAAAGAGCGCCTTTACCGTAGTGCTATACCGCTGTGGCCACTCAAATGTACCGATTGCGGCGACGGCTTCGGTTAATCGTGTTAACGCATTCTCATTATTCATAACTGAGCCATGACCTGCACGCCCCGTTGCAGTTAATCGCATCCAATGGATTCCTTTTTCAGCGGTTTCGATCATGTACAGACGTTTTCCATTTTCTACCGTTACAGAGAAACCACCAACTTCAGAAACTGCTTCGGTACATCCTGCGAATAATTCTGGATGATTTTGTACCATCCAATGCGAACCATAAATACTTCCCGCTTCTTCATCGGCAAAGAAAGCTAAAACAATATCGCGCGGTGGCTTAAAACCTGTTCGGGCCCATTCGCGCACTGTTGCTAACATCATGGCATCCATATTTTTCATATCGACAGCGCCACGGCCCCAGATCATGCCGTCTTTTATATCTCCACAAAATGGGTCAACACTCCAGTCATCAGCATTAGCTGGAACAACATCGATGTGGCCATGTACAACTAGACCAGGACGATTTGAGTTTGTACCTTCTAAGCGAGCCATCACATTGCAACGGCCAGGAGCTGATTCATACATCGTTGCGGCGATACCAACTTCGGCTAGTGATGCAACAACATATGCGGCAACTGCGGCTTCATTGCCTTTTCCCTCACCGAAATTGACGCTGGGAATTCTGATCAAATCTTGGCAGATAGAGATTGCTTCTTGTTCAAGTCGAGAGAGTTGTGAGGTATCCATTTCGCCATTCTCTCATCGAATTGCTATCCTTGCCCTTCACTCAGTCCGGGTGGCGGAATTGGCAGACGCGCTAGCTTGAGGTGCTAGTGCCCGCAAGGGCTTAGGGGTTCAAGTCCCCTTTCGGACACATGCATATCGATGACGCGCTTTCGCTCATCCGAGAAATTCCCGACTATCCGAAACCTGGAATTCGATTCTTAGATATCACTCCACTATTAGCTAACGCTGAAGCGTTTCGTTGCGTGACGGCAGTTTTCGCTGACAAAGTAGTGGCAGGTACCTTAATCGCGGGCGTTGAGGCTCGCGGATTCATTCTGGCATCAGCGCTCTCCAACCATTGTGGTGCAGGCTTTATCCCTATTCGCAAAGCCGGCAAACTGCCTCATGAGGTTTTCAGCGAAAGTTATGGGTTGGAATACGGAACGGATACGTTAGAAATTCATAGAGATGCAGTGAATGAAGGCGATAAAGTCTTCCTAGTCGATGACGTGCTTGCAACTGGTGGCACAATCGCTGCCGCGATCGAACTTGTACGTCGCTGTGGCGGTCACGTAGTCGGCGTGCTTGCTCTTTTGGAAATCGGTGCACTCTCAGGCCGCGCCTTATTGAATGGGAAATATCCAGAGATTCCTATTACCTCTCTGGTAGTTTCTTAAACGTGCGCGTTCCCCAGATACAAGGTCTTCGCGCTCTTGCCGCATTAATTGTTACGTTTTTTCACGCCCGATTGGTAAGTGGCGGTTTTATCGGAGTCGATATTTTCTATGTCATATCTGGTTATCTCATCACCGGACTTATTCTCAGAGAGATCGAATCGACGGGACGATTAGATTTCACCGCTTTCTATCAACGCCGAATAAAGCGATTACTTCCAACTTCTGTATTTGTGCTATTCGTAACAGCGATAGTTGGATGGTTTGTTTTGCCAGTAATTACTCGAGATGCGCTTGGGCGCGATCTTTTTGCAGCTGCGGCATATATTTCGAACTATCTCTTTGCTTGGTGGCAAAATGATTATCAAAACCTTAATGCCACGCCATCGCCATTCATTCACTATTGGTCTTTAGCCGTAGAAGAACAGTTCTATCTTCTCTGGCCAATAGTGCTCGTCTATCTAGCTAAATTTGGTAAACGAACTCTCCTGCGTGGGATTATGGCCATCACACTGCTTTCACTTGCTCTATCTATTTATCAGGTTCGAACATCTCCTATTTGGGCCTTCTATTCATTGCCCACTCGTGCATGGGAGCTCGGAGTTGGTGCCTTAATTCTATTCATCCCCAAAAACTTTCTTCGCAATCGTTTTCTGCCATGGGTAGGGATGCTGGCCCTCGCATTCTCAACGCTCCACTTTAGTGAGAAGACCGCCTTTCCTGGGATGAATGCTTTAGTTCCTGTATTAGGAACGGCACTATTAATTATTTCAATTTCCGCATGGCCACCCATATTTAACGATCTATCAAATAATTCCTTTACGCAGTGGCTAGGTCGGATCTCATACCCGCTATATCTATGGCACTGGCCTGCATTAGTTCTACCTAGTAGTGCACTTGGAAGACCACTTCACTTCTATGAACGCTTTGCTTGTATTGCACTTACCGTCATTCTTGCTCACTTCACAAACAGATTTATAGAAGAGCCAATTCGCCACATTAAGTTAGCTACTCGAACAGTCTACGTCGGCGCACTTTCAACGACAGTTATCTCATTACTTGCTGGAATTTTAATTGCGACATCGGTTACTTCGGTTATTTCGACCAAAGGAACAACCTCGTACTCCTTTGACTTGAAAAAAGTTATGGCAAAACCCGCTGTCTATGATGACGGATGTCATGTAAATTATGGAGAATCAACATCAGGTGCGTGCACATATGGCGATCTACAATCAAATACTGTCATCGTCCTTTACGGTGATTCACATGCCGCACAGTGGTTCCCAACTCTGGAAAAAATGTCGCATGAAAAACACTTCACTTTGATTTCGCTCACTAAATCAGCGTGCCCTTCCGTTGATGTTGTGCGCTCAGATCAAGGCGCTTACAAAAACTCCGACTGTGCGGCGTGGCGTAAAAACTCTATTGCGCGCATCAAATCAATCCATCCCGCTGCAGTCATCATGAGCGGATTCCAACATTACGCAGTTCCAAAAGGTTTAGGATCAAGAGAACAATGGTGGAAACTTGGCCAAAGCAAGTTACTGCGCAGTTTGCAGGGTGCATCCAACCACCTGATTTATATCTCTGATACGCCTAAACCTGCACGAGATATTCCTTCGTGTTTGTCATCTCGTAATTCCAGCAGCTGCGATGCATCAGAGCGGTCACCATCTGCTGTCGTGAGTGGCTTTGAAGCAATAGATCCAACACAGTGGCTTTGTAATACATACTGCCCGGCGATTATGTATGGCATCGTCGCCTACCGAGACGCATCACACATTTCAGTCGATATGGCTCTCCATCTGGTGCCGATGGTGGAAGCTGCATTGGCCGATGTTGGGCTTTTTCGTTAGCTCTGTGACAAGATACCCGTCATGGCTGAGCTGATCTACTACTGCGGAACGATGGATAGTGGTAAATCCACTTTGGCGCTTCAAACTGCGCACAACCATCACAGCAGAGGCCGCTCCGGTGTAATTTTTACCAACAAAGATCGCGCGGGTAGCGGAATAATTTCGTCACGGTTAGGTCTTTCTTCTCCTGCCATTGAAGTCTCCCCCGGAATGGACCTGCATAAACATGTGGTGGATCATTTATCTGCAGGTGATCGAATCGATTACATCATCTGCGATGAGGCCCAGTTTTATGAGCGTGAACAGATTGAACAACTCGCACGTATCGTGGATGGTTTAGGAATTGATGTTTTCGCCTTTGGAATTTTGACCGACTTTAAGACACTGCTCTTTCCTGGGTCAGCGCGTCTGATCGAATTAGCGGACCGAGTGAATGCTTTGCAAGTCGAGGCGCTGTGTTGGTGCGGGTCACGTGCCACTCACAATGCGCGTACTCAGGGTGGAGTCATGGTCGTTGAAGGAGAGCAGGTGGTAGTCGGAGATGTAGCCGCAGGTGCTGAAATCGCATATGAAGTTCTTTGCAGGCGTCACCATATGCGTCACGTTACGGCGCGCGCATCTCGTGCAGGTCACATATCATCTCAACCTCTTCCATTTAAGGAGTAATACCGTGAAATCCAGAACTCTCGCCGCACTTTCAGCTAACTCACCAATCGTTCAACACGAAATAAATCGTCGCGACATTGGGGATGCAGATGTGGCGTTAGATATTGCCTTTGCCGGTATCTGTCATTCAGACATCCACCAAGTTCGCGAGGAGTGGGGTCCAGCCATATTTCCTATGGTTCCGGGCCATGAAATAGTCGGCACAGTGACTGCAATAGGAGCATCAGTCACGAAATTTAAAGTAGGCGATCGAATAGGCGTCGGTGTTTTCATCGATTCGTGTCGTGCGTGTACAAGTTGCCTCGCTGGTTTGCAGCAATACTGCGAAGGAGGAATGACAGGTACCTACAACACACTCGAGCGCGATGGAAAAACTGTGGCTTATGGCGGATACTCAAATAACTTCGTTATCAATCAGGATTATGCGGTCCATATTCCTGGGAATTTAGATTTAGCTGGTGTTGCTCCACTTCTTTGTGCAGGCATCACTCTTTACTCCCCTTTGAAAAAATGGGGCACGAAGCCGGGTATGACAGTTGGTGTTATGGGTCTTGGAGGACTCGGTCATATGGGCGTCAAATTTGCTCACGCCCTTGGCGCAGAGGTAACCGTTTTCTCACACTCGGCCTCTAAAAAAGATGACGCCATTGCGATGGGTGCCACTAATTTTGTATGCACCAGTGAGATTGAATCGCTAAAGCCTTGGCACAAGAAATTTGATCTAGTCCTAAACACTGTCAGTGCGGATTTGGAAATTAACTCCTATTTAGAACTTCTCAAGCTCGATGCAACGATGGTTGTTATTGGGCTTCCTGGAAAACCCTACAAAGTAAATGTAGGGACGCTGCTCAACGGTCGTCGTCGAATTGCAGGATCTATGATCGGTGGGATCGATGAAATGCAAGAGATGCTCGATTTTTGTGGAGTACATAACATAGTCAGCGATGTAGAAGTGATTAAGAGTGACTACGTAAATATCGCCTATGAACGAACTGTTGCGAGCGATGTTAAATACCGGTTTGTCATAGACGCATCAACTATCTAACTATTAGATCAGCTGGTGAACAACGAGAGCCAAAACCGGAGCAACGGCTAAAGCTGGAAGAAGATTGCCAATCGCTACCTGTTTGATATTCAGTAGACGTAGTCCAATAGTGACGAGCATGATTCCACCTACGACAGTCATCGCATCCACTTGGTATGGTGCAAGTATTTGCCCTAAGAGAAGACCGATAACGGTCCAGAGTCCTTGGTACATGCCAACAGGTAGAGCCGAGACTGCTACTCCCCATCCAAGTGAAGTCGCAAAAGCCATGGCGGCAAAAAAGTCCAGCGTGCTCTTTAATAACAGTTGATCAATACCAGTAGACATTCCATCGCTGATCGAACCCAAAATAGCGAGTGGGCCTATAGCAAATAGAAGTGACGCTGACACAAAACCTTCAACAAAGGGGCTCTCTTTTGAGGCTTTGAATCGCCTACGTAGAGTCTCCCCCAATGCATCCAACTTGTTCTCAAGTTGAAGCGCTGAACCTATAAGACCACCAATTAGTAATGATCCGAGTACAACTAACAGTGGCCACCCTTTTGGAAAAGCTGCGATGAAACGAGGTGACCACATGCCTGTCAGCGCAGATGCTGCGCCAAGCATGGTTACTAAACCCAAAACGTCAGTTAGTAAAACCCTCGTTCTATCTGACATTC
>WLHW01000089.1 GCA_009702525.1 Actinomycetota bacterium | reverse complement strand
CCGCTGCTTTTAAGTCCAGCGGCTACTGCCCCGGCGCGAAAGCCTGATGGTAGTTTCATGCCCCTAACCCATCAGCCGATAGTCCGGCACCTTCATGAAAACCGCAGATCAAATTTGCATTCTGGATCGCTTGACTTGCCGCACCCTTACCTAAATTATCAATTGCAACACTGATGATGAGTCGCTTAGTGTGCTCATCAACGGCCACTTGTATCTGCACTTTATTGCTACCGGTTAGCGCAGCAGTCTTAGGCATCTGACCAAGTGGTAATACATCGACAAAATATTCATTCTCATAGGCTTTGCTAAAAACTGCATGGACGTACTCAGTTGTTACGGGAGCGATTAGTTTTGCAGTAATTGTTGAAAGAATGCCTCGTGGCATGGGTGCGAGAATAGGAGTAAAGGATATTTTTGCTTTCTTTCCAGAAAGTGAGGTTATAGCCTGCTCAATCTCTGGTGTGTGCTGATGGACTCCCCCGAACTTGTAGGAAGTAAGCGAGCTCATCACTTCACTTCCGATCAAATTGATCTTTGCGTTACGTCCTGCTCCAGTTGTCCCTGAAGCCGCTACAACAACAATATCGGAAACATCGATGATATCGACGGCAGGTGCAACTCCCAAAGAAATTGATGTTGCATAACACCCTGGATTTGCAACTCTTGAATCCTGTGTAATCGCCGTGCGTTGGTTAGCACTGAGTTCTGGTAAGCCATAAACCCATGCACCTGCATGATGTCCACCGTAATATTTGCTCCACTGCTGGGAATCTTCTAATCTAAAATCGGCACCCAGGTCGACTATTTTCACAGCCGCTGGAATCTTCGCAATGAGTCCTGCGGATTCACCGTGTGGAAGTGCCAGAAAAACTAACTCAATGGATGAAAAATCAATTGATTCGACTGCAACAAAGGATCTACCGGCATAACTTTGTAGTTGCGGATGCACAGAGGTAATTGCTTCACCAGCATTGGTATGTGCACTGACGCTGACAACGTGGAAAAAAGGATGAACCGCCAGTAACCGTAGGAGCTCGCCTCCCGCATAACCGCTTCCACCAATGACCGCTGTTTTCATGGCTCCAGCATAGGGCTAGATAGATATATATGCAAGTTAATGCATATTTATGCGGTACGTACGACTGCCCCCAGTTTTTTACCGGCCACAGCTGTCGCAGCTTCACGCATGACTGAGACTTCCTCACCTGTCAGTGTTCTGTCTGTAGCTCTAAATACGAGCGTAAAAGCCAGAGAAACTTTGCCGTCACCAATCTTGTCGTAGCGATCAAAGAGTGTGATCGACTCAAGTAAATCTCCAGCACCTTCACGCAGCGCGGCGGTCACATCGGCCGCACTAACCGTAGAGTCGACAATAAGTGCAACATCTTGAACGGCCGCAGGCATTGTGCCGACAGTTGTGGGATTAACTAAAAATGATTCAGGAAGTGCGCTCAGTGCTACCGCAAAAGCCACAGATCTTTCAGGAAGACCATAAGCGGCAACAACTCGCGGGTGGAGTTCGCCAGCATGGGCAACAACTGTGCCGTTAACTATCAGTTCGGCGCAACGACCCGGGTGCCAAGGAGCTAAATCTGATCGCGCAATTGTCCACTCAAGGTTACATAGTGAAACAACGTCTTGGGCTAGTGCAATTGCATCTTGCCAGTTATATGACCGTGCCTTGCCCTGCCAATTTTCGTTCTCAACGTTGCCAACAAGTAATCCAGCTACGTGGTAACCCTGATTGGGAACACTTGCGAAAATCTTTTCAATAATTTTTTGATCGGGGCGCTTAGCTAAATCCGGAGAAATGGCAGCTTCCAATTTTTGAGAACTTCGGAAAATTGAGCCCATCTCAAAAATTGCAAAATCCTTAGCGCCGCGACTGATATTGCGTTGTGCGACTTCGATTAATCCTGGGACTAGATGAACTCGCATTAGTGGGAACTCTTCTGACATTGGGTTTGCTAATTTATATGTTGCTGCGCGCTCTCCAACAAATCCCATCGCATCAATGGTGGCTTGATTAGTAAAAGGAAAGCTCTGAACTTCGGCTAACCCTCTACTTGCAAGCATGGACGCGACTGCGCGGCGACGCTTTTGTGTTGACGTGAGCGAGGCGTGTAGAGGCCGGGGTGGCAAAATAGAAGGAATTTTGTCGTAACCCAGCATGCGAGCTACTTCTTCTGTGAAATCTGCCGCATGCAATAGGTCTGGTCGCCATGATGGAGGCTTAATTTCAAAGCTTTTTTCTTCGACTCCGCAACCAATGGTGCGCAAGACTTGAGCGATCTGCGCAGGTGCAATCTCAAAACCAAGAGTTTTGGAGACATACTCTGGATTTATTCTAACGCGCACAGGAAATACCGGCTCCCCTGCGACGACAGTTGCTACATGCTGAGCGCTGCTGTGCGCAGTCAGCAATTGAACAAAACGTGCTGAGGCAAACTGCGCAAGTGACGGATCAACACTTCGCTCTAGACGCCTTGATGCCTCTGATGAAAGTTTGTGGCGACGCGAATTCTTAGCAATACAGACAGGGTCAAAACGTACGGCTTCTAATGCAATATCTGTAGTCGATTCAGTAATTTCCGAAAATGCCCCACCCATAGTTCCGGCAAGTGCAAGTGGTTGCTCGTCATCAACGACCATTAAGTCATCAGGATCCAACGTTCGAACCTGTCCATCCAATGTAGTGAAAGCTCCAGCTTTTCCTGCACGTTTAATTGTTAAACCGCCTTTGATCTTTGATTTATCAAAGGCGTGCAATGGTTGACCAAGTTCGAGCATGACATAGTTAGTAATATCAACAACGAGGGAGATCGAACGCATACCCATCTTCTCTATACGTCGACGCATCCAGACAGGCGTAGTCGCCGTAGGGTCAAAATTAGACAATGTGCGTAGATAAAAAACGGACGCGGTGGCGGAATCAGCGATTGTTGCGCTCACACCTTTTCCAGTATCAATGAAAGTTAAATCGCGCAGCGCATCAACTGGATCAGTAAAAGCCAAACCAAGTGAACCAGCAACTTCACGGGCGATGCCACGAATACTTAATGCATAGCCACGATCTGGGTTAACAGCTACATCGAAAATCACATCATTTATTTGTAAGCCCTCAATTGCATCGCCGCCAACTGGAACGCTATCTTTAGGCAAAACCAGAATTCCAGCGTGTTCATCACTGATGCCAAGTTCTCGACTTGAACAAATCATCCCGTCTGAAACTTTGCCATAGGTCTCACGCGCAGAAATCTTAAAATCACCAGGAAGAACTGCTCCTGGAAGGGCTGCCACAATGACATCGCCCACTACAAAATTAGTTGCGCCACAAATAACAAAGCGCGTTTGACCTTCACCGCAGTTAATTCCTACATAACGAATCGGTTTCTTATATTCCGTTATCTCTTCGATAGAGACCACTTCGGCAAACTTCAGCGGACCCGTTACATCAAGACCTTGGTAAATAACCTCTTCGACTTCAAAACCAACACGGATGAGGCCATCAGATATTTGATCTGCCGTAATTGCTTGAGGGATATCTACAAACTCTTTGATCCACGATAAAGGTGCGCGCATTAGAGACCAACTCCAAATTGGCGAGTAAAGCGTAGATCGCCTTCAACAATATCGTGCATGTCGGTG
>WLHW01000088.1 GCA_009702525.1 Actinomycetota bacterium | reverse complement strand
GGCAATGTTGATGCACACGCGACAGTGGCCGCTGCAAATGCAACTCAAGCTGGAGATTTAGTAGCAATCATGGGAACGTCAACGTGCCACGTTATGGTGGGAGAAAGACTCTCAGTAGTCCCAGGTATGTGTGGTGTTGTGATGGGTGGAATAATTCCGGGCAAATGGGGATATGAAGCGGGACAAAGCGGAGTAGGAGATATTTTTGCCTGGTTTACTCAGTCCTTTATTAATGGTGAATACAAAGCGGCTGCGGAGGCTGCGGGGATAGATGTGCATAGCTATTTAGCGCAGTTAGCTCAACTTAATCCAGTGGGCTCACATGGATTAATAGCCCTTGATTGGCAAGGCGGAAATAGGTCAACTCTTATAGATCACACACTCTCAGGGTTAATTATGGGCCTAACTCTTGCGACGAAGCCTGAAGAAATTTATCAAGCCCTAGTTGAATCAACAGCTTTTGGAGCAAGAAGAATTATTGAAACTTTTGAAAATAATGGTGTGCCCGTAAAATCATTCATTGCAGCTGGAGGATTAACGAAGAGCGATTATGTGATGCAAATTTATGCAAATGTTCTGAACCGTCCGATAGACGTTATTTCATCTGACCAAGGTTCTGCTCTTGGTTCGGCAATCCACGCTGCGGTAGCTGCAGGTGCATATAACAACATTGAAGAAGCGGCTTCAAAAATGGGAGGCAGAGAGAAAAGTAAATTTGTACCTAATCCAAAAGTTATTGCAACCTATGACAAATATTACGAACAGTATGTTTATCTATATGATTTATTTGGCACTGGAGAAAAAATGCATGCGTTGCGAGACTTACGCGACCGGACAAGGGCGAAAAGAGATGCATAGTAAAAAAGAAATTAGAGAGAATCTATGTGCGATGAATTTACTTTTGGTCACTGAAGGTTTAGTTAAATGGACCTCGGGTAACGTATCCCAACTTCTTGAAGATAGATCGGCATTTTACATAAAACCAAGTGGCGTGCCTTATTCTCAATTAACCCCTGAGCAAATGGTGTTGTGTGATTTAGATGGCAACGTAATTGAAGGCACATTACAACCTTCGAGTGATACGGCTGCGCATGCATTTATTTACCGACATATGCCAGAAGTTGGCGGGATCACCCATACCCATTCTCAGTATGCGAGTGCCTGGTCTGCAGCTGGCAAGGCGATCCCATGCGTGCTCACTGCGATGGCTGATGAGTTTGGTGGAGAGATTCCAATCGGGCCCTTTGCATTAATTGGGAACGATGAGATTGGGCGTGCAGTTGTAGCTACATTGAGTACAAGCCGATCAAGCGCCGTTTTAATGGCTAAACACGGTGTATTTGCCGTTGGGACTACTGCCGAAGCGTCAGTTAAATCGGCAGTGATGTGTGAAGATGTAGCGAAAACCGTTTGGCTTGCCACCCAGTTGGGGGACTTGGTTCCAATTTCACAGAGCGATATCGATTATCTCTATAACCGGTACCACAATATTTATGGACAAAAGGAGAAGTAGGATGCCAAACAATGATGAGCAACGTGAAATCTGGTTCTTAACAGGAAGCCAAGCACTCTACGGAGAAGAAGTTTTATCTCAAGTTGCTTCACAATCTCAAAGCGTTGTTGACAGTCTGAATATTTCAAATAACCTTCCAATTAAGATTGTTTGGAAGTCAGTTTTAACTACTCCTGAGGCCATAAAAAAAATATGTCTAGATGCTTCAAGTGATCCATCGTGTATTGGTGTTATTACATGGATGCATACTTTTTCACCAGCAAAAATGTGGATCGCTGGGTTGAGTGCTTTACAAGTACCGATACTACATTTTCATACGCAAATTAATGCTGAACTTCCTTGGGAAAGTTTAGACATGGATTTTATGAATTTAAATCAAGCCGCGCATGGTGACCGCGAACATGGTCATATCCAGGCAAGATTAAATTTACCGCGAAAGATTATCGCAGGACACGTTTCAGATTCTCTTGTGATATCACGCATTACACATTGGATGCGAGCAGTAATTGGTTGGCACACCGCACAAAACCTTAAGCTGGCACGTTTTGGTGACAACATGCGTTACGTTGCAGTTACTGATGGCGATAAAACAAGTGCACAAATTACATTGGGAATCTCAATTGAAGCATATGGAGTTAATGAACTCTGCGCAGCCGTTGAAGCTGTTAGCGAGCAGGAGATTGATACTGTGGTCGCCGAATACGAAAAAGTATTTGACGTTGCACCCGAACTTTGCAAAGGAGGAGCTCGGCATAATTCACTGAGATACCAAGCTTCGATCGAGATAGCTTTGGAAAATTTTCTCAAAAGAGGTGGATTTAGTGCTTTTACAACCAATTTTGAGGATTTAGGGAATTTAAAACAACTTCCAGGATTAGCAGTACAACGCCTGATGGCAAAGGGTTACGGCTTTGGTGGTGAAGGAGATTGGAAGACGTCTGCCCTCTTGCGAATCATTAAAAGCATGACTACAGGGTCCATAGGTGGCAGTTCATTTATGGAGGACTACACCTATCATTTTGGCCCAGGCGAACCCAAAGTACTGGGAGCGCACATGCTTGAAGTTTGCCCATCTATCACCACACAAAAACCTCGGTGTGAAATACACGCCTTAGGTATCGGAGGCAAAGAAGATCCCGTGCGACTTGTCTTTAACGCAACCCCCTCTAAGGGGCGCGTAGTTGGTCTAATGGACTTAGGAGATCGTTTCCGACTAGTTTCAAATGATATAGAAATCGTTAAGCCAGATAAAGAACTAAAGAATCTTCCAGTTGCTTCAGCTGTCTGGAAACCTATGCCCTCATTATCAACATCGGCAGAGTCATGGATCTATGCAGGCGGTTCGCATCACACAGTATTGAGTACCTCATTAGATATTGAAACGCTCAATGATTTTGCGAATATATTAAATATTGAACACTTACATATTTCGGAAACGACAAATACTCAGGATTTTCAAAGAGAAATAAGGTGGAATGGGGTTTATCACAAGCTTTCAAATAGTTCGAGAGCGTAATGAAAAAATATAACCCAAGGGAACCCTTACAAGTTCTAGTTCTTCCGGAAAAATTTAAAGGTAGTTTAAGCGCGATTGAAGCAGGTCAAGTAATTGCGGAGACAATTTCTGCCACAACTGATAAATGGATAGTAGAAGTACAACCTGTTGCTGACGGCGGGGACGGCTCACTAGTGATTTTGCTAAGAGAAAATTTTAGGGAAATTCCGCTGACCTGCCAAGGTGCACTTGGAGATATCGGTTTACGTAGAATCGGGATCGAAGACCACCACGTTTTTATTGAACTTGCTGAAATTTGTGGCATTGGCTTGCTCGGCAAAGGTAATTTAGATCCCTTTCGAGCTTCGACTTTTGGTTTAGGCGAGGCGTTCCTTTCTGCGATTAAGAATGGTGCTAATGAAGTCACCTTTTCCCTTGGAGGAAGTGCATCTATTGATGGCGGGTTTGGATTTCTATGCGCATTAGGTGCTCAAGGTTTTGATGACAAAGGGAGAGAGGTTTCAGCGGATCTAAATGGTCTTAGAAATTTATCCTCGGTTGATCTGCGAGGGATAAAGGAGACTTATAAGGAAGTTAAAGTGACGGTACTTGTTGACGTAGACAATCCTTTATGTGGTCCAAACGGCGCAGCTTATACATTTGGATTACAGAAGGGCTTAAAAGAGGAAGAGTTACAG
>WLHW01000087.1 GCA_009702525.1 Actinomycetota bacterium | reverse complement strand
CCCAAGAAAAGCGGCGAGTACCTTCAGTTCTATCCCGATGGCGTCTTAAAAGCCAAAGGTAAATATAGAGCTGGAAAACTCCATGGGGACTGGCAGTGGTTTCGTAAAACTGGCGTAATCATGCGCTCTGGCAGTTTTAAAAGCGGCGAACAAATTGGTACGTGGGTTACCTATGATGCACAGGGCAAGGTCTACAAAAAGACTCTTATAACTGGCTCGTAGAGCCTCTATCAATAAAGTCACCAACCCAAAGTTCGCCCTTCCTCTTTTCACTGTCCTTTCCGGCCTCAATTACTTCCACCATGATCTTTCCGCAAGAAACTGCCAAATCGTAGGCTTCAAAGGCAATTGTAGATATTTTAGGTGTGGCAGATTCTGCTTGCTCTTCAAGCATATTTACGCCGATGATTGAAATATCATTGGGTATTGAAATTCCGAAGTCGGAGGCTGCGTTGACAAAGGAGACTGTTGCTATATCTAAAAGCGAGATTATTCCTGTTACATCGGCATAGTATTTCTTGAAATCTCGTGCCAATATAATTCCACCGTCATAATTATTTGTGGTGGTCATCATTTTCATATTTAGTTTAAGAGATTTGGCGGCCTTCTTCAGATATGGATTGACTATGGTGCTTGCAGAAAGGACTCCAATGCTTATATGTCCTAAATTCTTAAGAATCGTAAGCGCATGCATATAAACAGTTTCGAAATCACGATCCACATAGTTATATGCAAAGCCAACTTTGGTTCGTCCTAGTACAACAAATGGAACGCCTGCGCTATGAAGGGTATGAACCCGAGGATCATTGTCTACAACATTCATCAAAATTACACCGCCAGAGAAATTCAAATTCAAAAGCATTTCGACATCTGAATCATCATCATTTGAAATCGGCCAAATTACGCTGTGGTAACCGCAATCTCTAACCCCGTTAACAATTCCATCAACTAGGGCACCATCAATTCGCGATGGGGGAGTCAAAAAAAGATTTGATGTCATCATGGTAACCATGCGCGGTGACCCTCCGGCCAGTGCGGCTGCAGCGTAGTTAGATTTGTATCCCAGTTGGCCTATGGCAGCTTGAACTCGTGCTTTAGTGGAGTCACTTATGGGTCGCTTCCCCGAAAGAACGTAAGACACGGTGCTTTCTGAAACGCCAGCTAGCTTTGCAACGTCCGCGCGGGTCGACATCTAAAGCCTCCACAATCCTTTGCAAATATCTGGGCCAAAACCCTTGACTCTGCTTGAGCACGTGATACATTACTACATTATCGACGCGCGTCGATGATTTCGATGAACATAGGGGGATTTATGAAATTACATCGTCTAGGAGTGGGTCTCCTGGGTGTTTCATTGGCATTTTTCGGATCTATAGCTCCAGCGCAAGCCGCAGGAACTCTGACCATTTGGGTTAACACTGGAGATGCAGATGCTTATAAGGCAGCTTCAAGTGATTGGGCAGCTAAGAATAACGTCACACTTAATATCATTGCTAAGTGCGGTCTAGGTGATTGCGGAATGAGCAAGCTAGGTCCAGCTGGTGCTGGTCCGGATCTATTTTTTGCTACGCACGATAACACTGGTGCATTGGTCAAATCTGGAGTTGTTACATCGTTGAGCAGTACTATTAATAAGACTTTGTATCCAACCGCTGTATTACAAGGCGTGACTTCAAATTATCAGCAGTATGCAATTCCAATCTCTGTCGCCAATATTGCATTGGCAACTAATCTCAGCTTGGTACCAGCTGGTGCCCCAAAGACTTGGAAAGAGCTTGAGAGCACAGCTACTTCACTAATTACTTCAGGTAAAGCAAGTGTTGGAATTGTGACGCACCTTGATGGTTACTTTTTGCAGCCATTCTTTGATTCTCTAGGCGGATTCATATTTGCAAACAAGAATGGGTCGTATACAAATACCAAGCAGGTAGGACTTTACTCAAAAGCTTTAGCTAAGAATGCCTCACTTATGGATCAATGGCTTGCTGAGAAATTATTCGATAAGTCAAATACTTATGACGGATCAGCTTTCAGTAACGGAAAAGCCCCATATGCAATTGTGGGCCCATGGTCTATCGATGGATTAGATAAGGCTGGCATTAAGTACGAAATATCTGGCATTCCATCAGTTAATGGTGGAACTGCACGTTCATTCAGCGGTGTAACTTCCCTGTATATGAATCGTTTTGCTAAGAATAAGTTACTTGCTAAGCAGTATCTAACAGAAGTTGTCCAGACAACTGCTTTTAGTAAGTCAATTAGTATCTCAACTAATAGCTACCCAGCAAATATCGAAGCTGCGGCTGCAATCGATAAGAAGAGCGTAATTGCAAAGTTTGGTGCATATGGAGCAGTATGTCTTCCAATGCCTAACGTTGCAGAAATGGGTCAAGTATGGACGTATTGGAACAACGCATTTGCCGATTGGGCAAGCGGAAAAGCCAAATTTGGCGCAGCCATGCAATCTGCTGCCAACGACCTAACAACTGCCCTAGCTAAAGGTTAAAAACCGCTAAAAGGAAGACCCTGGCGTTCGGGGGAAAATATCCGCCAGGGTCTTCTAGCTGTTTGTTTCTGACATGATTATATAAATAATAAGGTGGTGATTACTTAATTTGAGGCTGAAAAAGCTGATGAAACGAAACTTTAAGTTTCTAGCTACTTACTCCTTGGCACTATTTCTTTTAGCAATGGCTGGAAAGTTGCTTCAAGATAAGTCATGGTTTTTGGGTTTCTTCTTTTTCATTTCTTCAGGCTTAATTGTCTATATTTATTCAATTAATAAGAAAATACCTAGCAAGTATCTGGTTCCTGGGTTACTGCTCCTATTTCTTTTCCATGTTTATCCTGCCTTTTATTCTGGCGTAGTTGCTTTTACCAATGATTCTAATGGCCACCAGATATCTAAAGAACAGGCAATTAATGCAATTATCACTGACTCGAGGATCCCAGTGGAGGGTTTGCTTCCGATAAAATACGTTGCAGCTGAGGAAATAAGTACAAAGGCGCTCTTCTTAATATTTCAGTATCCCGATTCCAATTTCTGGGCTGGCAACAGTGAATCATTAATGCCTTTGAATAACTCCGACGTTTCAACGTCAGATATCGGTGTAGTTACAAAAGCAACTGGCTTTAGAATCCTTTCTCCCACACAAATCGCGAATCTTTCATCTGCCTTGCAAGATATAGTTGTTGTACTAAAAGATGGTGTTTCGCTGGCACCATCAGATTTCTATGTTCTTGAGGCTTCTAAGCCAAGTTTCACTTATTCCGCCCAGCGCGGTGAACTTGTAGAAGTAAGTACAGGGATCCATTACCGACCAAATAACAACGGTCAAATGGTTGGTCCATCAGGTGAACTTCTCTATCCTGGTTGGAAAGTCAATGTTGGGTGGAGAAACTTCTCGTCCGTTGTGAGCGATCCCGAAGTCAGAAGACCGCTAGCCGCAGTCCTGGCGTGGACGCTCTTTAATGCGTTTTTAATAGTCTTTTTAAGCTTTCTATTCGGGCTTATTTTGGCCTTGACCTTTAACTCACCCCACCTTCGTTCAAAGCGAGTGTATAGAACAATCTTTATTACCCCTCTGGCGATACCCAGCGTGCTTTCAGTCTTAGTGTGGGCAGGTCTATTTGGATCTGAAACTGGCGTTATTGACAGGATGTTTCACATCTCAACTCCATGGCTTACTGATTCTTTCTGGGCGCGCATAGCGGTGCTTATTGTTGAACTCTGGATCACTTTCCCCTACATGTTCCTAATTTCAACTGGGGCAATTCAAGCGATACCTAATGAAATTATCGAAGCCGCTGAAATCGATGGTGCATCACCATTGAAGAGTTTTACCTTGATAAAACTACCTCTTGTGCTTCGTACGGTTGCACCTCTCTTAGTCGCTTCACTGGCTATGGCACTTAATAATTTTGGTGTTATTTATCTGCTTACAGGCGGAGGACCGGTATTTTCGAACTCAAATGGAAACGCAGGTGCGACAGATATCCTCATTTCCTATACTTATAAGTTGGCCTTTAATTCTCAAGAGGGCAATAACTATGGACTTGCTAGCGCTTTATCAATTCTAAATTTTGCACTTATTGCACTCATCTCAATCTATGGACT
>WLHW01000086.1 GCA_009702525.1 Actinomycetota bacterium | reverse complement strand
AAGACTGGCGTGACGATCTTGTTAGTGGAGCAAAATGCCCAGCAAGCTCTCCAGCGCGCACACCGTGCCTATATTTTAGAGACCGGCAACGTAGTCAAAGAGGCAGTGGCTGCAGATCTACTCAATGACCCAGCAGTGCGCGAGGCATACCTGGGAACTGGCGCGCATTCTTAGGCCATTTTTGTAACCTAAAAGTAACCATAAACCACCCTTTTCAGTTGTGAGTTTTAGTCGCCTGCCTTTACCCTTGCATCTTCCCCATCCCGGGACAGCATAAAACCTATAGGAAGGCTCCACATGAATAAGAAGATCCAACGGTCCCTCGCCGTTGCTTCTGCAGCTACGCTGGTATTTGGCGTTTCAGCAGTTTCATCAGCGATGGCAGCACCAAAGACTGTGTACTTAGCGTTTCAAGCTCCACTAACTGGACCTAACGCACTTACAGGTCAAGATGAATTAACTGGTGCAAAGTTTGCACTTTCAGAGTACAACGCAACAAACCCAGCGATCAAGGTTGAGCTTGTGCTTGCTGATGATCAGGGAGATGCAACAGTTGCAGCATCAGTTGCTCCTGGAATCGCATCGAACAAGACAATCATCGGTCTTATCGGACCTGCATACTCAGGCGCAACACAGGCCTCACTTCCTGCATACAAGGCAGCAGGTCTTCCACTGATCTCAATGTCAGCAACACGTGTATCACTTACAGATCCAAAGGCGCCTGTTAACGGCTTCCCAATCTTTAAGCGCGTTGTAGCTAACGATAAGTTCCAAGGTCCAGCTCTAGTGCGTTATGCAACTAAGGGAATCGCAACACCAAAGGTTTACTTAGTTGACGACGTCAGTGCATACGGTGCCGGTCTTGCAGAATATGCAAAGAAGACCATCACTTCTGCAATGACTGCTGGAAAAGACTCAGTTCCTGTTAACACGAGCGATTACACATCAGTAGTTGCAAAGGTGAAGGCATCAGGAGCAAACGTAGTTATCTACTGCGGTTACGCACCAGATGCAGCTAAGTTCGTTAAGGCACTTCGCGATGGTGGGTACACCGGCGTGTTTGCATCAGGAGACGGAACTCTTAAGGCTGACTACCCAGTTAACGCTGGTAAGGCTGCTGCAGAAGGATCTCGTTTAACAGCTGCAGATGTTCCTTTTGAGAACTTAGTTACAGCTGCACAAATGACTGCATTTACAAAGCTCACTGGAGTCAAGGTTCCAGGAACTTATGTAACTTCAACGTACAATGCTACAAACATCTACCTAGCTTGCATCAAGCAGGGTAAGACCACACGTGCAGGTATTCAGAACTGCATTACTACTGGTTCTTTCAAGGGTGTTGCTGGAGACACAATCAAGTTCGACCGTTATGGTGACATCATCGGTGGAGCAGCAGTTGGTGCCTTCGTAATCAAGGATGGAAAGATCTCATACGTAGGCGTTGCCTAAGTAGTAAGTAGTTTCAAATAATCGCAGCCGTCGCTAGATCTAGTTTTCTAGATTTAGAGGCGGCTGCGATTACTACAATGAAGTGGACAATATGAATTTCTCAGTACTATCGTCACAGTTCTGGTCGCTTTGTCTTCAAGGAGTGGCCCTCGGATTTATCTATGTCCTGATCTCACTTGGTTACACCATGGTTTACGGAGTACTGCGTCTTATTAACTTCGCTAACTCAGAGGTTGTCATGATGGGAACGTTTGCAACAGTTGTTGCAGAGGTAGCAATTCTCAAAAATGTTTCAACTTCGGACCCGCTACATGGATTCCGCTTGGTGTACACATTAGTTTTCGCTCTAGTTTTTTCCTCGTTAATCTGCGGGCTCCTAGGGGTTTTAGTTGAGCTTGTGGCATATCGACGTTTGCGCGCACTTGGAACTAATCGCCTTGCTAGTTTAATTTCAGCGATTGCGGTTTCGATCGTTTTATCTGAAGCTGCGCGCATTTATACACACTCAGCGCCAGTTACTGCCCCACGCTTACTTGAAAAGTGGTCATTTGGAGAGATAGGAGGCGCTAATTTCCGAGTCGATACCGTCATGATTATCCTTGCTGGCTCAATCATCTTCTTTGCTCTCGATCGCTTCGTCAATCGCTCACGTTTGGGTAAAGCTATCCGCGCGGTATCCATGAGTGAAGAGAACTCAAAGTTGATGGGTATCAACCTCAACCGAGTTATCTCGTTAACATTTTTTATTGGCGGCCTTACGACTGGAGCCGCTGCTTTCTTCTACACAACCGTCTATGAAACCACTCAGTTCAATGTGGGCTTCAACTTAGGCCTCGCCGCCTTCACGGCGGCAGTACTGGGCGGCATTGGCAACTTGCGTGGTGCTTTTTACGGTGGAATTTTCCTCGGAGTCCTTGAGCAATTCGCATCGGCAATTTTGGGTTCTCAGTGGAAGTCGGTGACAGTCTTCTTAGTTCTAGTCCTAGTTCTACTCATCAAACCAAGTGGCATCTTCGGTGAAGCTGTCCAGCAAACGAGAACATGATGTTAAATATTCGCGACAAAGGTGCTGCTATTTGGGAAAACTGGAACCGCACAAAGCGTGTTACTTTTGTTTTGATCGTTATAACGATCGTCGCATTTTTACCTTATGCGGGAACTTTCCCTGCAACAAGTTTCCTAAATACACCGATTACTTCATATCAAGCGGTATTGGTTTATCCAATTGCAATGTTCGTACTGATGGCTTTGGGTTTAAATATTGTGGTAGGAAAGTCAGGACTTCTCGATCTTGGTTATGTTGCCTTCTTCGCAATCGGTGCTTACACAATGGGAATTCTTGGCACCATGACAGGTTTGAATACATGGGAGATTTTGCCAATCGGAATTGCCTTGGCCATGCTGGCGGGATTGATATTAGGTCTACCCGCGCTACGTTTGCGCGGTGATTATCTAGCGATCGTAACCTTAGGTTTTGGTGAGATCGTCAGAATTATCGCTTTGAACCTTACACAAACAGGTGGCCCAAATGGAGTCGTAGGTATTCCAAATCCACCACCGATCTTTGGAGAGAAGTTTGGTCTCGATGACCATGCTGGATATTTCTGGGTCATTTTTGTGATGATCTTGTTAGTAATTTGGATGGTGCGTCGCTTTACGATTCGCCGTCCAGGGCGTGCGTGGGAGGCGATTCGCCAAGATGAAGATGTGGCGGCGCTAATGGGCGTTAATTTACTTGTCTATAAACTGTGGTCATTTAGTATCGGCGCAGCTATTGGAGGCGCCGCAGGAGTTATTTATGCATCTAAAGTAATGTTTATCGCACCCGACATGTTCACTTTCAACGTTTCAGTTCTTATTTTAGCCTGCGTAGTCTTTGGTGGAATGGGAAATATGTGGGGAGTGATTTTAGGTGCATGCATTTTGGCATATCTACCAGAGCGAATTCGATTCATCAGTAACTCGCGCCAACTCGTATTTGGCTTAGTTCTTTTGGTGATTATGAATATCCGCCCAGATGGACTTTTGCCTCGCAAGAAGCGTGAAAAAATTAAGCAGAAGGAGGCAAAGTAAATGAGTGAAAAACTCCTTGAACTTAAAGATTTAACTATGCAATTTGGTGGCGTAATAGCCCTCAATAAGGTCAACCTTGATGTCTATAAAGGTGAAATTTGCGCGCTCATTGGTCCTAATGGTGCAGGCAAAACGACAGTCTTTAACGTGATTACAGGTGTATACCAGGCGACATCGGGCGAAATAAATTTCAAAGGCGAGAATATTTTGGGCCGCAAACGTCATCACATTACAAAGTTTGGAATGGCTCGTACGTTCCAGAATGTTCGCTTGTGGGGAGAAATGACGGCGCTTGAAAACGTCATCACCGCAACGGACGTTCATAAGCGCTCTGGTTTGTTAGGCGCACTCTTTGGTCTTCCGCGATCACGTCGCGAAGAAAAGAAAGATCGTATCCGCGCTCAAGAGCTCTTAGACTTTATGGGCATTGGACATCGTGCAGATCAATTAGGAAAGAACCTTCCTTACGGAGACCAACGCCGTCTAGAGATTGCACGCGCTATGGGTACCGAACCCCAACTCCTTCTCCTTGATGAGCCAGCTGCTGGTTTTAATCCCGCCGAAAAAGTTGAGCTCGCTCAGTTAATTAAGAAGATTCGCGATGCTGGATATACCGTTCTTTT
>WLHW01000085.1 GCA_009702525.1 Actinomycetota bacterium | reverse complement strand
GTCCCATGCCATCAAGTTCTTTAAGTGCGGCAAGTGATGTTTTGCGAAGGTCACTTAGCTGAAATAATCCATCATCGATTAATGCGCGGCAAGCCGGTGCAGCTAAACCAATTTCGCGCCAATGCCCATCAACTGCGGCATAGGCATCTAATACATCATCACTGTTTGTGGTTTCAGAAACTTTCTTAGCTTTTTTCTCAGCTCGGTTAGCAGCCCCTGCGCGTTTAGCTTCCGCGGCCAACTTTTTTACCTTGGCCGGTGATTGCTTTGCCATAAGAGAAATCCTTACTAGGGCCTTATTGAATTAGTGTGCGGGAGAAGGGACTTGAACCCTCACGTCCGAAGACACAGGTTCCTAAGACCTGCGTGTCTGCCATTTCACCACTCCCGCGAAATCCACACACAGTCACTCAGTGCCCCCGTATGGATAGGTCCCAAGATTAGAGGTAAGTTAGTCATGTATCAAAATGACCCTTAAACCGTTGATTTAGGAAGGCACTGCATCATGTCATTGACACCCACACCGGCAGATAAGTTCACTTTTGGCCTCTGGACCGTGGGCTGGCAGGCACGGGATCCATTTGGGGATGCAACCCGTGGAGCACTTGATCCTGTGCGCACCGTTAATGAGTTAGCGGCACGTGGAGCACATGGTGTGACTTTCCATGATGATGATTTGATTCCCTTTGGAAGCGATGAAGGTGCACGACGCACACATATAGAGCGCTTCAAGAAGGCTTTAGCCGAAACCGGTATGAAAGTTCCGATGGCGACCACAAATCTATTTACGCACCCGGTATTTAAAGATGGTGCTTTTACCTCTAATGATAAAGATATTCGCCGTTATGCACTCTCAAAAGTTATGAAGAACATTGAGCTAGCCGTTGAACTTGGCGCGAAGACTTATGTCTGTTGGGGCGGCCGTGAAGGTGCAGAGTCTGATGGCGCAAAGGATGCCTATGTTGCACTCGATCGCTTCCGTGAAGCTTTCAATACACTAGGTGAGTTTGTAACAGATAATGGATATGACATTAAGTTTGCAATTGAACCAAAGCCAAATGAGCCACGTGGTGATATTTTCTTGCCAACAATTGGACATGCGCTCGCTTTCATTAACTCACTAGATAAACCAGAGCTTGTAGGCCTTAATCCAGAAGTTGGACACGAACAAATGGCTGGACTTAACTTTGTTCACGGTATCGCACAAGCGTTATGGCACAAGAAGTTGTATCACATTGATCTAAACGGTCAGCATGGTCCAAAATTTGATCAAGATTTAGTCTTTGGACACGGCGATCTTAAGTCAGCATTTTTCTTAGTTGATCTACTAGAGCGCTACAAATATGACGGACCTAAACACTTTGATTACAAGCCAGCCCGTACCGAGAGCGATAAAGGCGTCTGGGAATCAGCATCGGCAAATATGCGCACTTACTTAGCACTCAAAGAACGTGCAGCAGCTTTTCGTGCAGATCCTCGTGTTATTGCGGCCATGGCCGAATCAAATATTCCAGGGCTCAGCCAACCAACGCTGAGCGCGGGTGAGACATGGCGAGATCTTGCCAAGGATTCATTTGATGTTGAAGCCGCTGGAACACGTGGGTATGGCTATGAAGCAATTGATCAGCTAGCCCTAGAGCATCTGATGGGCGTGAAGTAAGCAGGTTAAACGCTGGCACCCTTGCGAGAGACGGCATCAACACCGGCTGAGATTAAGAGTACGAGTCCTGTAACGATGAACTTGATGCCTGCTGCATATCCCAAAAGCCCCATGCCGTTATCAATGACTGCGACAACTAATCCACCCAGAATCGCATCGCGCATCTTTCCTTTGCCACCAAAAAGAGATGTTCCACCAATTACTGCAGCGCCAACTGCGTAAAGAAGTGTTGAACTGCCACCAGTAGTTGGAGAGACTGAGTTTTGACGAGACGCAAAGATCATTCCAGCAATTGCTGATAGGCCCGAGCAGATCATAAATGCTGTAACACGAATACGTTTTACATTTATACCTGCACGACGTGCAGCTTCGGCATTTCCACCCACTGCATAAATGTGACGGCCAAATGCGGTTCTGCTAAGAACAAATGTTCCGATGACGAGAATTAAAAGAATGACAGGAACCACATAAGGAATTCCTTTAAGACTTACTAAGTCAGGATTATTGCTGCGCTCAACATTCAGCGCAAAAACTGCAAGTCCAGTGACTCCCAATAAACCAACAGTCTTGAGCACCCATAAATTAATAAGTTCTGATTTCAAACCCGCCTTACGACGTGAATTGATTCGGTTAAGACCGACTAGTACATAGATTACTGAAACACCGATGAAAAAAATCCAGCTTAAGGTTGGGGTCAGATTGGAGTTTTCAACAGCCAAAATAGTTTTATCTTCAACACGAATTGTTCCACCCTCGCCAGCAAGTAGAAGTAGGATGCCTTGAAAAGCTAGGAAAGCCGCCAGGGTTACAACGAAAGATGGAATTCCAAGCCGTGCAACAAGTGAACCTAAGCCAAAACCTAGAACTACTCCGACAAAGATGGCTGCGATAAGCGCTAGGTACCAAGGAACGTTGTGGTTAGTGATCAGAATGACCAGTACTGCACCAGTTACACCAGCGGTGTATCCGGCAGATAGGTCGATTTCACCTAGTAAGAGAACGAAAACTAAGCCCATAGCAATGACAATTACCGCTGCGGCCTGTGTTAATAAATTAGCAAAGTTCCCAGGAGTTAAAAACACGCTAGACATAGAACCGAAGACGATGCAGAGAACTATCAAACCAAGGACTGCAGGCAGAGATCCAATATCGCCAGCTTTAATCCGTGACCAATAGTCATGCATTGCTCCCTTTAGCATTGCAGTCTCAGTCATCTCAGAAGAACTCATTTCTTAGCACCTGCGCTCTCAACGCCAGCAGATTTGCCGGTTGTAATTAACTCAATAACTTGCCGTGGAATAACTTCATTCTTATCTACTTGGGCGGCCATCTGCCCCAGGTACAAAGCGGCAATATTGTCAGCAACCTCAAAGACGTCATTTAAATTATGGCTAATGAGCACGACAGCTAAACCGTTATCGGCTAATCGTCTCACCAGATTTAAGACTTGCTCAGTTTGAGCGACACCTAAAGCTGCCGTTGGTTCGTCAAGGATAACTATCTTGCTATTCCACAATACCGCGCGTGCAATCGCTACGGTTTGGCGCTGCCCACCAGAAAGCGATGCAACCGTTTGGCGAATAGATTTAACCGTACGGACGCTCAAGCCATCTAAAGTTTTGCGTGCAAGTGATTCCATCGCTATTTCATCTAAAACACTTCCGCGCTTTTTTTCGCGGCCTAAAAACATATTATGAACAATATCTAAGTTGTCACATAGAGCTAAATCTTGATACACAATTTCGATTCCAAGACTAGTCGCATCTCGAGGTCCGTTAATTTCGACCTTATTACCTTCAAAGAGAAAGTCACCGTGATCGGGAGTGTAAATACCTGCGATACATTTAATCAGCGTGCTTTTTCCAGCACCGTTATCACCGACGAGCGCAGTAACTTTTCCAGCATGAACATCAAAGTCAACATCACGCAAAACGTGCACAGGCCCAAAGGATTTATTTACTCCTCGGAGTGAAAGAATCGGTGTGCTCATGTCTTCTCCTTTATATTGTGTATTAAAGAGGTTACGGCTCGGAGTCTAAACCCCGAGCCGTAACCCTTGTTCTTTTCTACTTAGCTGAATACGGAGATATTAGATTCCGTTAGCTGTGCAGAGGTCTTCGATGCCGGCACATACAGCTTCACGTGTCTGGAAGCCATCTGCGATGACATCCTTCACGTTAGCCTTTGTAATTCCGACTGGTACCAATAGCACTGAAGGTACATCTACGGTTCCGTTATTGACTGAACCAGTAGCTGTTGTTGCCTCTTCGCCCTTAAGCAATGCAATTGCTAGAGCTGCTGCACCTTCTGCTTCGGCCTTGATTGCCTTGTAAACAGTGTTTGAAAGGTCACCTGTAAGGATTGCACGCAATCCATCAACAGTTGCATCTTGTCCAGATACACAGACCTTGCCATTGAGCTTGTTCTTCTTAAGAACAGCTACAGCTGCAAGTCCAAGACCTTCGTTAGCTGAAACAACTGCATCGAGCT
>WLHW01000084.1 GCA_009702525.1 Actinomycetota bacterium | reverse complement strand
CGGTCTCTGGCTGCTCTGCACAGACTTTTTCAATCGCTGCCATGAGTGCACCATCATCGTTAACAACTTTAATTCCACGGGCAGCAATTACTGCAGCTGGCTTACCCTCACCGGCAATCACGCCTTCGATAACCTGGCGTGCCAGTTTGTCGGTTAACTCCCCCGCACTTACTAAAGCAACGATCTCGGCAACATCAGATGGTGTGATCGGTAGGTTTGCAATTGCAACATCTTTGTCATTGGCAATACGTGAGATTTCACCTAACCACCAACTGCGCGCCTTTGCTGGATCTGCACCTAAGGTAACTGTGGCTTCCACAATATTTAATACGTCGGCGTTAATCATTGCCGCCATCTCTTTATCCGGAACAGCCCATGCTTCTTGCAAACGTTTACGGTGAATCGATGGTCGCTCTGGCAAAGCTGCTCGCAAAGTTTCAATCCACGCAGCATCTGGTGCAACGGGAACTAAATCTGGTTCTGGGAAGTAGCGATAATCCTCGGCCTGTTCCTTTGAGCGACCAGAGCGAGTAAGGCCAGTATCTTCTTGAAAGTGTCGTGTCTCTTGAACTACGCGCTCACCCTTGTTAAGCAACTCTGCATGGCGAATCATTTCTCCACGAATTGCGCGTTCAACTGAGCGAAGTGAGTTCACATTTTTAGTTTCACTTCGAGTACCTAAAGTTTCGACACCAATAAGGCGCAAAGAAACGTTAGCATCGCAACGAAGTGAGCCCTGTTCCATCTTTACATCGCTAACGCCTAGAGAGCGCAATATGTCGCGAAGCTCTGCAACATAGGCTTTGGCAACTTCTGGAGCGTACTTACCTGTTCCTGGAACGATTTTGGTCACAATCTCTACCAAGGGAATCCCTGCGCGGTTGTAATCTAGAAGTGAGTATTCGGCGCCATGGATACGACCCGTTGCACCACCTACGTGTAATGACTTACCAGTGTCTTCTTCCATATGTACGCGCTCGATCTCAATACGGAAAACCTTGGGACCCTCATCTGTTTCGATCTCGACATCCACATATCCATTAACGCAAATCGGTTCGTCGTACTGTGAAATCTGGAAGTTCTTAGGCATATCAGGATAGAAATAGTTTTTCCGTGCAAAGCGACTAAAAGGTGCAATTGAACAGTTAAGCGCTAAACCAATTTTAATCGTTGATTCAATTGCAACTTCATTGACCGTTGGTAAAGCTCCAGGTAATGCTAAACACACTGGACATGTTTGAGTATTTGGTTCTGCGCCAAATATGGTGCTGCATCCGCAAAACATTTTTGAATTAGTGTTGAGCTCAACGTGGACTTCTAGGCCTAGTACTGGTTCGTACTTAGCCATCACCTCATCGTATGTAAGCGCCATTTATGCACCTGCCAATGCTGGAATCTTTGACAGCAGAGGTGCGCCCCATTTACTCAATAACGCCGCTTCAAGTGCTGCACCCACTAAATACATGCGATCATCCTGCATCGCAGGTGCCATGATCTGGAAACCAACTGGCAAGCCATCTTCAGGTGCTAACCCTGCAGGTAGTGACATTCCGCCGATTCCAGCCATATTGACTGGAATAGTTGCAATGTCATTTAAATACATGGCGATTGGGTCGTTAGATTTTTCTCCGATTTTAAAGGCAGTCGTTGGACATGTTGGTGAGACCATCACGTCGCACTTTTCAAAAGCTTTATTAAAATCTTGAGTAATTAGCGTACGAACCTTTTGCGCACTTCCATAATAAGCATCGTAATAACCTGATGAGAGCGCATACGTTCCAAGAATAATGCGACGCTTTACTTCGCGGCCAAAGCCAACTTCGCGCGTCAAATTCATAACTGATTCAGCGGAAGCTCCATCGACATCGCCAACACGCAGGCCATAGCGCATCGCATCAAAGCGGGCTAAGTTGGATGAACACTCTGATGGTGCAATTAAATAATATGCAGCAAGTGCGTACTCAAAGTTCGGCGCAGATACTTCTACTATTTCAGCCCCTGCCGCGGCCAACAGCTCTAGAGACTCTTCAAAGCGAATACGTACTCCATTTTGATAGCCCTCTCCATTGAGCTCTTTAACGACACCAATCTTCATACCCTTAACATCACCACTCTTAGCGGCAGCGACTACCTGCGGAACTGGCGCATTAATACTCGTTGAATCCTTTGGATCATGGCCGGCAATAGCTTCATGCAAGAGCGCTGCATCTAATACTGTCCGAGCGCATGGACCTGCTTGATCAAGGGATGATGAAAATGCCACTAAACCAAAGCGAGATACGCCGCCATAGGTAGGTTTAACTCCAACGGTTCCAGTAACTGCAGCAGGCTGACGAATTGAACCGCCAGTATCAGTACCGATAGCAAGAGGTGCTTCAAAAGCGGCCAAAGCTGCAGATGATCCGCCGCCTGAACCACCAGGAATGCGCGATAAATCCCAAGGATTATGCGTTGGTCCGTAGGCAGAGTTTTCAGTAGATGAGCCCATTGCAAACTCATCCATATTCGTTTTACCTAAAATAACAATTCCGTTTTTCTTTAGATTTGTTACAACCGTTGAGTCATATGGTGGGCGCCAACCTTCAAGAATCTTTGACCCACATGTGGTTGGAACACCTTTTTGTGTCATGACATCTTTAAGCGCAAGCGGAACACCTGCAAGTGGAGACATTTTTTCTCCGGCAGCACGCTTGACATCTACTTCTGCGGCTTGAGCCAAAGCACCTTCATTATTTACAAAGAGAAATGCGTGAACATCGGTATCGACCGCTGCGATGCGATCTAGGTGCAGTTGAGTTAATTCAACTGAAGTAATCTCACCAGCGTTGAGTTTGGCCGCCATCTCTGCTGCGGAGTTGCGAATCATTCTTCACCCAAAATCTGTGGCACTCTAAAACGCGACTCTTCTTGCGCTGGTGCACCCGACAATGCCTCTTCCGGAGTTAATGAGGCAACAACTACATCGGGGCGAAAAACATTGCGCAAAGGTAACGGGTGTGACGTCGGTGCAACATCGGCACCGGCAACTTCTTGGACTCGAGCGACGGCATCAAGGATGACAGTAAATTCATTGGAGAGATTTACTAGCTCTTCATCGCTCATTTCGATGCGTGCAAGTCGTGCAAGATTTGCGACATCATCGCGGGAAAGGCTGGTCATGGGTGTGATTCTAATTAATTCGCGGGCTAACTGCGAATCTGACCATTTCCAGTAACGATCCAGGTTGTGGTTGTCATGGCTTCAAGGCCCATTGGTCCACGGGCATGCAATTTCTGATTAGAAATCCCAATTTCAGCGCCAAAGCCCATCTGTTCGCCATCGGTAAAACGTGTCGATGTATTAACCATGATAGCCGCGCAATCACTTAATGCGATAAATCGATCGGCATTAGCCTGATTATCAGTGACTATAGCTTCAGTGTGCTGGGTTCCGTATGTTGCGATGTGATCTGATGCCGCATCTACTGAATCAACGATGGCAATATTCATCTCTAAGGTTCCGTACTCAGTAGACCAATTTTCTTCTTCTGCCAAAGTAGCTGGAATTTCGCCAGCGATTGCCAGGCTAGCACTATCGCAATGCAGAATTACTCCCGTATCATGCAGGGCCTTTAAAGCTACCGGTAGAAATGTCGTCGCAATATTTTTATGCACCAGCAGAGTCTCGGCCGCATTGCACACACTTGGGCGTTGGGTTTTTGAGTTAAGAATAATAGGTAGCGCAATATCTAAATTAGCGAACTCATCGATAAATACATGGCAAACGCCGGCACCGGTCTCAATTGTTGGCACAGTGGATTCGTCCACGACCATACGAATCAGTGATGCGCTTCCACGAGGAATTACTAAATCTACTTTTCCACGAGCATGTAGCAAAGCTTTAACAGTTTCGCGAGAATCTGATGGAACTAATTGAATAACATCCGGTGAAATAACTGTTGTTGCTAAAGCATCTCGCATAACGGATACTAAAACTTGATTACTTGCTTCAGCACTCGATGAACCACGCAGTAATGCCGCATTGCCAGACATCAGAAGTATCACGGCCGCATCAACGGTCACATTAGGGCGAGCTTCATAGACCATACCGATAACGCCAAATGGCACAGTTAATTGTCTTAGTTGTATTCCATTAGGTAAGACCGATTCGCGAAGGGTTTTTCCAAGTGGGTCTTCTAAGGAAGCAACGTTTCG
>WLHW01000083.1 GCA_009702525.1 Actinomycetota bacterium | reverse complement strand
CGGTGCTCATGTCCGGCAAACCACGCGATTACTTGCGGATATTTCAAGAGCATGGTTTGAATCTCTTCAACGCACACTCGACGACCAAGAGGCGCGTAACTATTAAACATTTTGCTCAAGGGATGATGAGATGCAAGCACCACTGGTCGATCTGAAATAACTACTTCATTTTCTAACCATTCAAACTGTTCTTCATCCAGTGAGCCCTGCCAACCACCAAATTGATTCACGCTATCGATAACTATCAATTTCACAGCGCCAATATTTGTTGAGTAGTACATATGTTTATTTTCTATATGTGTCTGATTAAATCCATGGCCGGTGGGAAGTCCGGGTGAGGCTAAGTGCATGGCAGCAAACTCGCCTCGCTGCACAGCACGACGTTTAATATCGGCCGTTACGGTCACGTACGGTGCATCAAATGCTTCTGGATAGCCAGCAGGACCTATCTCTTGGAAACTCGAGAGCACTTCTGCAAGTGAAACGTTAGAAGGTAAGTCGGTATACCTTTTGTCAGCAATCATGGCGGCATTTATTGCTGGTTCTGGTGCAACCGTGCCTTGTAATAGTGCATCGTGATTTCCATGTACGGCATACCAAGGAAAGTGAAGACCTGTAGCTTTAAAAGCTTTACGACAAGAGTTTAAAAGATTTGGAACTATTGGGAACCCGTACTTTGAGCGAGCATCATCATCTTCTTTTCCTTCAGGTGTTCCATGCGGATGCCAATAGCGAGTGTCGTAGTGTGCAGCTTCATCATCAATGACACCTTCATATCGAGTCATGTCACCTGAATCAGGTTGAAACTCCTGCCCATCTAATAGTGCTAGATACCAATTAACTTCATTGATTTGGGCGTTATCGGTAGTGTCTCCAGTAATTATTGCACCATCTATTGCATGGCCCGATAGCGGGCCGAGAGTAATTTTATTAAGAGCTTGGACCATCGCTTCAACAACATGGGGGGAGAGCATCGATTGAGGACGATAGGTGCCGATTGTTCCGACTTTTTCTCGGATAGGGCTATCAGGATCTGCCCAGCGATCTAAATACTCTGGTCGCGTAGGTGATTGAGCATCGCACACATGTAGGTCAGACAAGTGATGCATGAGCAGTAAAGGCGTACTTGTAGTTGGAAATGCGTGCCCTATATGAACTTCATCGGGGCTTTCAATAATTTCGCGCCAACCTAACGCATTAGCTTGACCACGCACGTATGCCATAGTCAGTATCCTAGCGAAATGGATTTAAAAAGTACCAGCTTCATCGTCTTAAGTGGTGGTGCAAGTTCGCGCTTTGGCTCTGATAAATCAAAGGCTCTTATTCAAGGACGCTCCCTTATTTCTCGAATTCTTGAATCGATTCCCGATGAGATTGACGTGATTATTGTTGGACCTGATCCGGGCATTCAATCGCACACGTATCGTTGCATCCAAGAGTCTCCACAAGGTGGCGGGCCTGTTGCTGGATTTAAAGCAGGAATTGGAATTTGTGACAGTGACATCGTCGCATTGGTAGCTACCGACATGCCATTCGCAGTCACACACATACTCAATCTAATGAACATGATGGATTCTGATTCAGTAATGTATATAGATGACGAAGGTTTCAGGCAGCCATTAGCCGCTGTTTATCGTGTTGAAGCCGTCAATAATGCCTTTAATATTTTGGGAAACATTGAAGGACTATCAATGAATCAATTTATCTCACATCTAGATATCGTAGATATAGCGATGAGCGCTGACGTGGCTCACTCTTTAAGAGATATTGATACTCCTTCAGATCTAGAGGTTGCCATCGCTTTTGCCGATGAATTAATGGATAATCCACCTTTATGAGCGCACTTGTGGAAGGTAGTTGGGATGATGCTCGCGTAATAGCGGCGACAACATTTAAGCGCCTACCAAGTGAAAGTGTGGCGCTTAATAAGAGTCTTGGTCGCACACTTGCAGTTGATGCAAGTGCTTTATGTGATTTACCAACGTATGCAACATCTGCCATGGATGGTTATGCAGTGTGCGGGCAAGCCCCTTGGAAAATTATTGGTGAAGTCAAAGCGGGACTGCCCATGAAAGATGGACTGAAAGAAGGAACAGCTGTAGGAATTGCAACGGGTGCAGTAATTCCAGTTAATACCTTTGGAGTTATTCGTTGGGAAACCGCGCACGTTAACGGAGATATTCTCGATGGTGATGTCGTTGCAGATCAAGATATTCGACCAGCAGCACATGAGTGCACAAGAGGAGACCTACTAATTAACGCTGGAACAACACTGAATCCGGCGATGATTGGATTGCTGGCAGCAGCTGGTTTAGACACCGTGCAGGTTTTTACAAAACCTAAAGTTGCACTTGTCTTACTAGGTGATGAAATTCAGCTGACTGGCATACCAAGTGAAGGTTTAGTGCGTGATGCACTTGGGCCGCAACTTCCGGGTTGGTTAGAAAAACTTGGATGCGAAATTATTAGCACGCACTTTATTTCTGATGAGCTTGAGCTTGTCGTAGAGTCTCTGCAAAAAGCATGTACAACTGCCGACATCATTATTACTACGGGTGGTACAGCTCAAGGTCCTCGTGACTACTTACACAGTGCATTAGCGCGTCTCAACGCTGATATTGTGGTCGATACCGTTGCCGTGCGTCCGGGCCATCCCATGTTATTAGCCGATATTGGTGGACATGCACTTCTTGGCTTACCGGGTAATCCGCAATCTGCAATCGTTGCCCTCGTATCGCTAGGTCAACCAGTCATTGATTCGATGCTTGGAAAACCGGTACGGGAGTTACCGATGGTTAAAACGCATGATGAGTTAACTGCGCCGCCAGAGTTCACCCGCTTAATAATCGGCAACGTGCACGATGGTGAATTTTTTGTTGCCCCATATCTTGGCTCAGCGATGTTACGCGGTTTGGCTCAATCCACTGGATTTGCAGTAGTAACGACAAGGCTGACGAGCCCTGGTGAAAGCGTTCGTTGGCTATCACTGCCGTAGGCAATTAGAATCCACGGCATGAGTGATGGACTTACGCATCTAAATAATCAAGGTCAGGCCAACATGGTCGATGTCACCGGCCGTGAAGTCACTGTCCGCACTGCACATACGTCAGCGAAAGTTAATGTATCGGCACATGTAGTCGAACTACTCCGTGATGGCACTACTCCAAAAGGTGACGTCTTATCTACGGCGCGTATTGCAGGAATCATGGCGGCTAAGAAAACTAGCGATTTAATCCCACTCTGTCATCCCATTGCAATAAATAAGATCTCAATAGATCTACAGATTATTGATTCTGGTGTTGCCATTAGCGCTGAAGTAATCACATCAGACCGTACCGGAGTAGAGATGGAAGCTCTCACTGCAGTGAGTGTTGCTGGTTTAACTATTATCGATATGGTCAAAGCCCTTGATCCACATGCTGCAATTACCGATATTCGCGTGGATTCAAAATCTGGTGGAAAGAATGGCGATTGGAAGCGCGCGTGAATCAACGTAGCGCAGTAGTTATTACGGCAAGCAATCGGGCATCACAAGGTGTGTATTCTGATCTCAGTGGGGCTGCATTATGCGAAGGATTGATGGCTCTGGGTTACAAGACAAGCGGCCCAATCATTGTTGCCGATGATGTCGATGCCATAAGTCAAGAATTAATTAAAGCTCTTGCTCAGAAAGTTAGAGTGATAGTTACAACCGGCGGCACCGGAATTTCTCCAACAGATGTAACTCCGGAGGCTACCGCTCCATTTATCGAAAAATTGATACCGGGTTTTTCTGAAGCTCTACGTGCATATTCACGTGACAAGGTAGCAACCAGTGATTTGACCCGAGGTTTAGCAGGCACATGTGGTCAGACATTGATTATTAATCTTCCTGGATCTCAAGGCGCAGTTAAAGATGGGCTTGTCATCATTGAAAGTTTAGCTGGACATATTTTGGATCAATTAGATGGCCTGGATCATTGATGGCAGAGGTAGTCAGTGCAGTTGTTACCAGCGAAGTAGTTAATATCACCGACCTAGCTGCCCTTGTAAAAGATGATAGTTGTGGCGCGATCGTTACATTTACTGGTGATGTTAGAAATCATGATGGTGGAAAAGGCGTCCACGTTTTGACCTATGAGATTCATCCATCAGCTGGGCAAGAGATTCTAAGAATTACCCAAGAGACAAGTAACAAATTTGATGTGGTGAAGGTTGCAGT
>WLHW01000082.1 GCA_009702525.1 Actinomycetota bacterium | reverse complement strand
TACATCCATATGGTGCGAGAGAGTAAAGGGACGCACGCACGTGAATGATGATATTTTGAGCCAATGACCAAGCTCTTGCTTGAACCTCACCACGATGGCAGCGAAATTTATGTCTCTAACGCTTCTCCGCGCCTAGGGGAAAAAGTAACCTTCAAAGTTCGTATTCCGAACTCCTATACATTTGATCAAGCGGTTATACGTTTTTATCACGACGGGGAGCCGCGCACTGCGCATTTGAAGTTAGGCAAGAAGACAAAACATGAGTCATGGTGGCAGGTGAGCATTGCAATCATTAACCCCCATACTCGCTACCGCTTTCTCTTTGCGGGTAAAGATAAATTTGATTGGCTTAATGCTGCAGGCTTACATCACAATGATGTGCACTCCAACAGCGATTTTCAAATAATTGCGGGAAAACCTCTGCCAAAGTGGCTCAAGAGTTCAGTTTTTTATCAGATTTTTCCTGATCGTTTTGCCTCAACTTCAACTAAGAAACTACCCGATTGGGCACATGCTCAGCCATGGGACTCTTTTAATAACAAAAAAGTGAAATGGAATGGGCAAGAAGTTGCTGGCGGTGACCTTAGAGGCGTTGAAGAACACTTGGATTACATTAAAGATTTAGGTATCAATGGAATTTACTTCACACCATTTTTTCCATCTCAATCTAACCACCGATATGACGCTACGGATTTTACGACTGTGGATCCACTGCTTGGTGGAAATGAAGCATGGTTTAGTTTGCGCAAAGCTAGTGACAAAGCCGGTATGCGCTTAGTGGGTGACTTAACGTCAAATCACTGCGGAATGGGACATCACTGGCTGCAGAAAGCCAAGAAAGATAAAAAGAGTAAAGAGCATGGATATTTTTATTGGGATAAGAGTTTTAAGTGGGGGTACGTTGGTTGGTGGGGCCTTGAATCTTTGCCCAAATTAAACTTTGCCTCCAAAGCTTTGCGTAAAGAGATGTATGAAGCTAAGAATTCGATAGTTCAGAAGTGGCTCTCACCTACATACGGAATGTCTGGCTGGCGAATTGATGTTGGAAATATGACCGGAAAGCTCGGCGATATAGATATTCACGATGAAGTGATGCACGGAATCCGAGAAACTATGGATACAGTCGCACCAGATGCATGGCTGGTAGCTGAGAACGGTGATTTCGTTGCCGAAGATTTAGCAGGTCGCGGTTGGCATGGAACTATGAACTACCAAGGTTTTATGCGACCTCTTGCTTCATGGATGAATAAAAATGCCAAACTTGGTGGAGGTTTTCAAGGCCTTCCAATTGATTCTCCAAAGATCACAGGTAAAGCGCTAGTAAATACAATCAAGAATTTCAATGGATCGATTCCTTGGCAAGCTCTGACTGCATCGATGGTTTTACTGGATTCGCATGACACTCCTCGTTTTAGAACTATCGTCGGTAAAGATCGTGAGCGTCATCTATCTGCAATGACCATGCTGCTTACATATCCTGGAGTTCCCTCGATTTTTATGGGGGATGAGATTGGTCTTGAAGGTACCAATGGTGATGACACTCGAAAAACCATGACTTGGGATGACACAAGTAAGTGGGATCTAGAGTTTTTAGCAGAGGTTAAAAAGTTAACTCATTTACGCCGGAGTGAGGATGCTTTTCTTAACGGTGGTCTTCGCTGGATTGCCGCCGAAAATGGCTACGTTGCCTACTTGCGTGAATCAAAAAAGAGCGCAGTTTTGGTTTTGATTGCTACTTCAGCGTGCACGGTTGATTTAGATATCTCTCAACTTGGATACAAAGTCGCCACAACTTTGCATGGTCAAAGCGCGAGAGGTTCACGAATTAAATTCTCAAGTAGTAAAGCCACCCACGGTATTTGGAAGCTGAGTTAATTTCGCATAGTTAGTTCGTAAAAGTTAAACCGACATCTCCAACTCCACCGCCGAATTTGGCAACAACATCACCGACTGTGGCGAGAATTGGTCCAGTAAAAGTTCCGGAAGAGATTAAGTCTCCGGCCTTGAGACCTTGACCTTTTTCCCATAATTTTAGATTTAACCATTCAATTGCAAATAGTGGATTTCCTAAAACTTCTGCTCCGGAGCCAGAGACAGCTAATGTGGAATTTACAAAAATCTCACATGACATATTTGGCAAGTCTAGGTCGGCTGTCTTGCTCCATTTATCTCCAACGACAATAAATCCCGCGAGACAGTTATCTGCAACTACATGGCGAAGTGAAAGTGCTGGGAAAGATCCACCGAACCATTTAAGAAACCTGCTTTCGGGACACTCAATTCCAGCTGCGGCTAAAGAATTCGTGGCAATTTCATCCAGGGATGCATGTGCAGAAAGATCGCCAGTGATTTTAAATATCAGCTCGGTCTCTAACAGGGGAGCAAAATGTTTGCTGAGGGAAATTGATGCACCATCACCTTCTACATCTGATTGCAGAAGTTGACCATAAGCTGGATGATCAGTCTTCAGCGCATTTTGTGCGCCTGGACTCGTTAAAGCAACTTTATAACCGACTTTATTACTTTGGGTTCGCTCACTTCGAATCTTCAAAAATTCATCTTGTATCAAGTAAGCCTGAACTAAAGAAAAATCACTTTCAAAAGCGGCAAATGACGTAAAGGTGTCAGTTGCTCGATCCAACGAAGATGCAAGCTCTGCGACGTCCACCATGTCGATGCTCGTTACTTAATAGCTAACGGGTTAACTGGTGAACCCGCGCCTTCAATTACTCGCAATGGTTGAGCAACGAGCATGAATTCATAAACCCCATCGTTGGCGCAATCATCTGCAATATCTTCCAGGAACCAGAACTCACCAAGAGAGACACCCATATCTCGTAGAGCGACCATATGGAATGGATTACTTAGACCTTTAACCGTGCTACCAGATTCAACCGCGTTGTTATCGGCAGATACCGTTGCGATTCCCAAGTCATGAATCATCTCGGCCGTAGAGTAATGAATGCCTGGCCGAGGCTTCGAATGGAAATCATCCCAATTATTTCTTCCAACATCGGCCATTGCTCCAGTTCGAATTAGCAACATGTCACCTTGCCCAAGAGTGACATTTTGTTTTTCAGCACATTCAAGTAATTCGTGAGGTCGAATTGAGTATCCAGCCTCTAACGTTCTCACGCCCTTGAACCGAGCAATATCTAGAAGCACTCCACGTGCAACAAAATCAGTTGCAAGAGCGCCAATCGCATTCTTGTGTGCACCGAAGCGATCGACACTTGATGCCGGGAAGCCGTTGTACAACATGTCTTGGTAGTAAACGTGGCATAAGCCATCCCAGTGAGTTGTGCCTTGTAATCCCATTGTGATGATGTCATCGGTAAAATCAGTAGTAGCACCCATGTCAAATGGTCCGCGAGTATCACCAGTTACTGTCATGGTATGCACTGGATTAAATCGACCAGCTGGATAAGGACGCACAGGACCTTCACCATGTCGAATCGGCAAGGCTAAAGAAATGACTGCGCCTCTTTTTACCAAGGATGCTGCATGAACTCGGTGTTCAGGCTTAATTAAGTTAGCCGTTCCACGTTCATCATCTGCGCCCCATCGCCCCCAATTTCGAAGTCTTTCACCAAGAGCTAAAACATCGGCAATCTCATCTGGATATTTTTGAGGGTCGTATTTCATTGTTGTGCTCCTTACATATAGGTATGAATCCTGAAAGAGTGAAATTAAATCCAAACTAGTATCGGATACCAGCTTTCAAGAAACCTTTGTCGGCATTGTGCGCCGATGTAAGGGCTGTACTTAACTCTTCAATGGGCCACAGCTTTAATTTAATGGGGGATAAGTCAATCTTTCCAGTGCGAATCCCTTCGAGAGCTTCATGAAATGAGCTATGCCCAGCTTCTGCTTGAGCATCCCACGAAAACTCAACCGTAGGCTTAAGGCGGTAGAGCTTTTCAAACGGGATCGTCATATTTTCACCTTCTGGCATTCCAAAATAACCAATTCGCCCCGATAGGGCTACACAGTTAATGCATTGAATTCGTGTGACATCTTTTCCAGCTGCGTCAATGTTGAGCCAGGCGCCGTCTGGGGAAACTTTACGGACAAGATCTACTATGGCATCGCCTTCGGCAACAACCGTATGTGTTGCCCCCATCTGTTGTGCGACTTCTAGTCGGTGCGCATGTAAATCTGAAACAACAATATTCTTAAATCCAGCAAGCTTACATACAGCAACAAAAAATAGACCCACGGAGCCAGCACCCATAATTGCAACAGTGCCATTTCCAGTAGTGGCATGAAAACGTTTCATTCCGAAAATTACTGTTCCAAGCTGCTGGGCTAAAATAATACTTT
>WLHW01000081.1 GCA_009702525.1 Actinomycetota bacterium | reverse complement strand
GCCGCATCAACGGTCACATTAGGGCGAGCTTCATAGACCATACCGATAACGCCAAATGGCACAGTTAATTGTCTTAGTTGTATTCCATTAGGTAAGACCGATTCGCGAAGGGTTTTTCCAAGTGGGTCTTCTAAGGAAGCAACGTTTCGTGCACCTTCTGCTATGCCTTTGATGCGGGCGGGAGTTAATAGCAAGCGATCCAGAAGTGATGAATTCAATCCCTCTGCACGTCCGCGCTCCATATCAATCTCATTTGCCGCAAGAATGCGCGAACTCTGAGCTTCAACCGCATCAGCGATGGCATTCAGTGCAGCCTTGCGCTGTGCACTGGTAGCAGCACTTAACGTGCGTGCCGCCCTTCGTGCAGTATCGGCTAATTGACCTACTAACTCTTGTGCGCTCATTTAAATCAACACCAAATCATCGCGATGCACTAGTTCACGTTCATACTCTGGACCAAGTGCTTGCGCGAGCTCTTTAGTTGAGCGGCCCAGCATTTGAGGTAGATCCTCCGAGTCAAAGGCAACCAGACCGCGTGCAATAACCGTTCCATCTGGACCAACTAACTCAACTGCATCCCCTGCACTGAAACTGCCAGTGACGGATGAAACCCCAGCAGGCAAAAGTGATACTCCGCGCTCAAGAATTGCTGTGACTGCTCCCGCGTCAAGAATTAACTTTCCATGCGTTGTCGTTGCATGGGCTAACCACAAAAGGCGTGAGTTTGTTTTAGTTGCATGTGCATGAAAATGTGTTCCACGTTCAGCACCTTGCATGCTCTGATCTAAATCCTCTAAAGATGTAAGCAACATAGGAATTCCCGCACTTGTTGAAATTCGTGCCGCTTCAACTTTAGTGACCATTCCCCCGCTGCCAACACCAGCACTACCGGCTCCACCTAAAACGACGGATTCAATATCTGCAATCGATGCCACTTCATGAATTGGCTTAGCGCCAGCTTGGGTAGGTGGTGCGTCATATAAAGCATCGATATCAGAGACAAGCACAAGGAGGTCGGCGCCGATGAGAAGTGAGACAAGAGCGGCTAAACGATCGTTATCACCGAAGCGAATTTCCTGAGTACCTACGGTGTCATTTTCATTGATGACAGGAACTACTCCAAGTTGTAATAAGCGATAAAGAGTGCGTTGTGCGTTTTGATAGTGAGCCCGACGAACTACATCTTCTGTTGTTAATAAAACTTGTGACGCAGTGATGGCGTGCTTAGCAAAACTCTTTGTGTATTGAGCAATTAACAAGCCTTGACCCACTGATGCCGCCGCTTGTTGAGTTGCTAAATCTTTAGGACGTGAGGCTAAGCCGAGTGGCGCAAGGCCGGCAGCAATGGCACCTGAGGAGACAACGACAACTTCAGCACCACGTGCTTTGCAGCCTGCAACAACGGTGACAAGTTTTTCTACTGCTTGTGCATCTAGCGCAGATCCAGCTTTACCGGTGAGTGAAGAAGATCCAATTTTGATGACGATGCGTTTGGCAGAGGTAATCTGCACTCGGCTCACTTGGCATCTCCATCCTCGTCGCTTACTTCTACAAGTTTAGGTGTGTGGGGGTCGATTACGTTGTACTCCCACTGCTTGGCGATTTCATCATCGGTCAAAATATCTTCAACGCGCTCGGTCTGTTGCCACGTGGATTCAAGACGTGAATCCTCACCACGACGATGTAAATGTCCGGCAAGTTGCTCTGCCCCAGCCTCAATTGTTGGCTCCCAGTCAAAGACAACTTCAGTTGCGCCATCTCCGATACGAACCTCGCTGCCGGCAACTGCGCCCTTCTTAAAGAGATCTTTTTCAACACCTAATTGCGCTAAGCGATCAGCTAAGTAACCAATAGCTTCGGCATTTTTAAAGTTAGTTTGGCGAACCCAGCGTTCGACTTTCTTGCCACGCACAGTAAATGAACCATCGGCATTCGCTTTAACTGCAAAGCCCGAATCATCAACTGCAACTGGGCGCAAAACAATGCGTGTGCGCTCCTCCACTACAGCGGCCGCTCGATCTTTTTGAATTAAGCGCGCCATGGCATAAGTAAGTTCTTGTAGACCTGCACGCGATGCCGCAGATACTGGATAGACCTCATAGCCTTTTTCGCGAAGCTCATCGGCGACCATATCGGCCATTGCTTGTCCATCAGGTAGATCGATTTTATTGAGCGCGATAATTCGCACACGATCTTCTAAACCGCCATAGAGAGCTAATTCATTTTCAATAGTCTCAAGATCGTGAACTGGATTTCGATCAGTCTCTAACGTTCCACAGTCCAGAACATGAACGAGAGCAACGCAGCGCTCAACATGGCGCAGAAATTCAAGACCTAAACCTTTTCCTTGGCTGGCTCCTGGAATTAAACCTGGAACATCGGCCACGGTAAATCGTGTTTCACCGGCTTGTACAACACCTAAGTTTGGAACAAGCGTTGTAAATGGATAATCTGCAATCTTTGGACGGGCAGCAGAAATAGCTGCAATCAGTGAGGATTTACCTGCGCTTGGATAGCCAACTAAAGCAATATCGGCAACTGATTTAAGTTCTAGTAAAAGTGTTCGCTCTTCACCTGGTTCACCCAGTAATGCAAAGCCTGGTGCGCGGCGCTTTGATGATGCAAGTGCAAGATTTCCAAGACCACCATGTCCACCTTGAGCTGCAACAAAGATTGTTCCATTACCAATCAGATCTGCAATTTGCTCACCGTTGCTATCTAAAACAACAGTTCCATTTGGTACACCAAGAATTAAGTCATCACCTTGATAACCATCTTTGCGATCGCCATAACCTTGATGACCTGATGTTGCTTTGCGATGTGGTGAATGGTGAAAATCAAGAAGCGTTGTAACCGATGGATCAACGATCAGAATGACATCTCCACCGCGTCCACCATTGCCACCATCTGGTCCACCCAGTGGCTTGAATTTTTCGCGCTTAACAGAGACGCAGCCGTCGCCACCTTTTCCTGCAGTGGCATAGAGAGTTACACGATCAACAAAAGTTGTCATGTTTTACACTCCCTTCCCTAAATAAAAAAGCGAGCCACGATTCGCGGCTCGCTCTTGTATGAGAAACCTAAATTAAGCGGCCGGAACCACATTCACTACACGACGACCGCGAGCGCGACCGAACTCAACTGCACCTGCAGCTAATGCAAATAGCGTGTCATCTTTACCGCGTCCAACGTTCTTACCTGGGTGAAAATGTGTTCCGCGTTGGCGAACTAAAATTTCTCCTGCGTTAACTTCTTGGCCGCCGAAGCGTTTGATGCCAAGGTACTGAGGATTTGAATCGCGACCGTTTCGTGTCGAGGAGACACCCTTCTTACTTGCCATTTACTGTCTCTCCCTTACTTCGCGCCGTTGATGGCGGTAATTTTTACGCGTGTGAGCTTTGCACGAAAGCCCTGGCGACGACGGTGACCTGTCTTGTTCTTATAACGCAAGATGTCGATCTTTGGACCCTTAGTCTCTTCAAGAACTTCGCCAGTTACCTTTACTGCGGCAAGGGCGGCAACGTCAGTAGTAACAGTTGCGCCATCTACGACGAGCAGGGCAGGAAATGAAACAGTTGCACCAACAGCTGCGTCGATACGATCGACGGTGACTGTGTCGCCAACTGCGACTTTTTCCTGGCGGCCGCCAGCTTTAACGATTGCGTACACGTGTTTCTCCAGTTCAATTAAGCCCGCTCAAATGACCGGCGGGCAGAGGATAAGAGTACGGATTGGCGCCCCCTATGGTCAAATTCTCGGGCCTGCTCATCCGGCTCCCGTCGCCGCTTTGGCAGGTTCGGGTGAGCTCAATTGCCACCCGCTCTTGATTAGGTGGAACTTAAGCAGAGCTATCGGCATATGAATAGCGGCGAGGGCTCCGTCTCCTATGGCGTTAGAGCAAAACGCACAACGCGGTGCCCAAACTTACGTTCACCAACCCAGAGATAACCGTTTGCCACCCACAGTGAAGCGGGCATTCGGACTTCGGTAGCTGAATGCGTTGGACGCGTATCAGTAGATGATGCCGCACCAAGATAAGCATCGGGCAGCCCGCCGGCCAGAGCAGAGGTCACACTATTCCAAACAAGAATTCGATGAAATGAGGTGTCAGCGACAAAGAGAGCGTTGTTAGATACCAGCGCATCGCTCGGTAAATTCATCGCCACTCCACTGACAGTACCGCTCACTGCCGCGTTCTGGCTTAGCGTTGAAACAGCCCAAGCCAAGATATGTGGATTGCCCTCTTGTCTTGTTCCAATGAGCCAGGTGCCATCAGATCGAATTCGATTTAACGTCGCACTAATTGAAAAATCAGGGCTATCGTTTTT
>WLHW01000080.1 GCA_009702525.1 Actinomycetota bacterium | reverse complement strand
TGAAAACTCCGCAACTTAAAGGGATTTTAGCGCTTTAAAAATACGAAATTCCGAAAGAGTATTGTAATTCTTTCTATATATGGCTCTAATAGGTCTTGCAAGAGTGCGCTACTTCGAAATAGTGCACTAACTGGGTTTAATCTGTGAGGTGGGGTTATGGAAAGCGAGCGACTCAAGAGAATCTTTGAAGTTCTCGAGCAAGTAGCTTCCAGGGGTCCACAATCTCTCTCACAGATCAGTAATCGGGTATCGATCCCGACTAGTAGTACCCATGATTTACTCAAGGCAATGACCCGTGCAGGAATTCTTCAAGCTCACGGCAAAGAGTATGACCTCGGCCCAGCCACCTACCGATTAGCTTTTGATGTCCAAGATCGTTTTTCAATTATTAACATCGCTGCCCAAGAACTTGAGAAATTGGCGCAACTCGTTGGCTTTGACGTCTATCTTGCCGTTCAATCTGGCGCTCACGTTATGTACGCCGCGCGGTTTAGAGGAAATGAAGGGATCAAAGTAATGATTCCACTGGGGCAATCACTTTATGGTCACGCAACTGCTGCTGGAAAGATTTTTGCCGCGTTTGACCCTGAGCTTCAAAAAACTATTTTGAATGGAACTAGAAAAAAGATCACGCCTAAAACAATTACTGATCCTAAAGCTCTAGAACGTGAGTTCATGCGCATCAAATCGCGAAGAATAAGTATTTCAAACGAAGAATCTTTTGAAGGAATTATTGGAATTTCAACACCCATTACTGGAGTTGATGGACGAGTAATTGCTGCAACCCATATCTCAGCCTTTAAAGGCAAGCTAGATAGCGTTCGCATGAAAAAACTCTGCTCAGAACTTGGCAAGGCAACTCTTCGAATTGAAGAATCTATCGCTGCCGGACCGCAGATTAAGCAGTTCATAAAAAGTGAATCCTCTACGGCTAAGAAAACCTCAAAACCAGTCACCAGAAAGGCAACGTGAGCACAAAACAGTTAGGTATTGCAGTTATTGCAACTGCATCAGTTGAGATCCACCATGAGACTTCAAAGAGTCTCGAAGAAATGATCTTTGAAACCTCGAAGCGCGCGCTTAATTCCCTTGGTTTAAGCGCTGATGATATGGATGCATTTGTATTAGGTGGAAATGATCAAATTGATGGTCGAATTATCAGCATCATGCCTTCAACTGGACCTGTAGGAGGCGTCAATCACGATACGACAATGATCGCCTCTTCAAGTGAACACGCACTGATCTACGGTTATTTGCGGATCATGGCCGGCCAAAGTAAACGAGTACTAGTTGCTAGTTGGGCTAAACCCAGTGAATCTGTTGATCCAGACCGAGCTGAATTAGTCGCGGCTGAGCCTTATTTGCTTCGTGCAGTTGGCATGAATGAAACTATTTCAGCGGCGCTACAAGCTTCTCGTTTTCTCAATGGAAATGCAGTGGATGCAGATGAAAAGTTTGTAGCTTGGCCACTTACCCGTAAAGATTTGCCAGGTAGAGGCGACTCAGTTCATGTTGTCATTCTCGCTCAAGAGGGAAGTTTTGAGGTCGGAAGTCAATTCGCGTGGATCTGTGATGCCGGTTGGTCAACTTCTAGTTATGAACTTGGAGCTAGAGACTTAGCAGATTTTGAGTCACTAAAAATTGCTTGTAATCAAATTTCTCAGCGAAATTTGGACTCCGCACCCGAGAATTGGAATGCAGTAGAGATAGGTGCTTCAAGTGAGTACGCGGTGAGAGCAATACATGAGCAGTTACCATTAAAAGCTGATGTTGTAGTGAATGGAACTGGTTCACTCTCAACTCAATTTACTTCCCCATTTGTTCTGGGACTTTCTCGAATGATGCGCGCCATTGATGCTGTTAAGAATGCATCAACGCCCGGTGAAAAATATGTTGCTGCAGGAATTGGTTTCAATGGCTTTGCTGGGCAAGGTGCATCGGTAATTGTCTTCAGTAATATAAAGGATGTGGACAATGATTAATGTTGGAATAATTGGATTTGGTCAATCGCATTTCCAAACTAAGCGCACTGACGTAACTTTCCCTGAGCTTGTAAAAGAGGGTGCAGATTTAGCACTAGCCGATGCAGGAATTACCATTAAAGATGTCGATGCTGTGGTCTATCCACTAGCTCCTGATGCCTTAATTGGTGTAGGAAACGGCGAGCGCTGGGTCATCGATGCATTAGGCGCAACTGGTAAGCCATTCATGCGTGTCAATAACGGAGGTGCAACTGGAATGAGCGCCGTGTTGACTGCCTGGACTCATGTGGCATCTGGGCTTTTTGATGTCGTCCTTGTGGCAGGTGCGGATCGAGTTTCTGAGTCCGGTTCAGCCCAATCTGTTCTCAATAAAATGTGGGATGTTGGATATGAGAGAACTGTTCCGCTCAACACGATAACAATGTTGGCCTTATCTGCCCAAAGATATATGCATCTCTATGACAGTGATGAGACTGATATGGCACTTGTCACGGTAAAAAATCGAAAACATGCATCTCTTAATCCCTATGCACATTTGCGCACGCCAATCACGGTCGAAGAAGTCTTAGCCTCCAGAACCCTTGCTTGGCCCATAAAACTTGGAGATGCATGTCCAGCATCTACAGGGGCCGCCGGTGTCGTCTTGGTGTCAGAGCGGTATGCACAACGCAATAATTTGAAGCCTGCATGGATTCGCGGTATCGGACAGAACTCTGAAACATACTGGATGGGAGCTCGCGTGGGAGAAAAATCCCAAGGTGACCATGCCGATGCCGATGCTCTTGCCCATGCTTTTGATGTCGCATACCAACAGGCTGGAATAACTGACCCGGTCACTCAGATTGATGTTGCTGAAATATATGCACCATTTTCAAGTGTTGAATTACATGTCATTGAAGCAGCCCATCTTGCTGAAAAAGGTAAGAGCCCCGAAGGATTACGAAATGGAAAATTTACGTTGGGAAGTTCAGGCCCAGTAGTTAACCCATCGGGTGGAACACAATGTACAAATCCAATTGCAGTAACCGGAACAATCCGAGTGGGAGAGGCAGCAAATCAAGTTCTCGGCCGTGCGGGTGCGCATCAAGTGCCACATGCCCGCGTTGCAATTGCAAGTGCTATCGGTGGAGACCACCAATTTTATTCAACCATGGTCCTATGTAGTGATCTAGAGGAGATCAGCTAATGACAAGTAATAAGAATGCAAGCGCCAATGACAGCAGTGCGGAGCGCTTCTATGAGCAAACGTGGGACTTGCAATATAAGCATGCACTGGGCCGAACCGTCTCACGATTCTTGGATGGTTTAGCTGAAGGCAAAATTTGGGGGCGGCGAACAACTGATGGCCGGGTTTTAGTTCCAGCACGTTCTTACGATGATCTGACTCATGAAGAAACAGGTGAATGGGTCGAAGTTGCTAATAATGGCGTGATTGAAATGTCTACCGTCGTCTATGAGGCTTTTAACGGACTCCCAAAGCCTCCTTACGCTTTGGCGTACGTGATGCTAGAAGGCGCTGATACTGCCCTCGTAGGTTATGTGAAGGGGTTAGATTTAAGTGTGCAGAGTGTCGCGATTGAAGCGGTGAAAATAGGAAGACACGTTCATGTGTGTTTTGCTAAAACTCCAACAGGCACTGCAGCTGACTATTGGTTTGAACTAGAGGCTACTAGCTAGTAAATAAACTAGATTACTGGGATTTATCATAAAATAACGGAATTTTATAATCCCGAAAAGCAGGTGAAACTTGTTTTCGGATTTACGCAAATCCATTGACGGCTTTTCAAACTCTCGCATACGCTCCCAATGTTTGAAAGTTAGTTTGGACGCGTTCCATTCCTTTATGTATGAATTGGAGAACAAGTGAAAAAACCTATCCGCATCACGATTGCGATGGCCGCAGTCGCTGCACTGACCATTGCAATGGCTCCTCAGGCAAGTTCAGCTACAGCAAAGCCTGCCGTTGGGGCTGCATGTGCTAAAACAAATGCCAAGGCTGTTGCTGCTAATCAGAGTGATCTTATTTGCACAAAAGTTGGCACAAAACTTATTTATCAGATCTTTATTCCAAAGGGTCCAATCAAAATTGGTTTCTCTGCAGCAGTAACTGGAACAAATGCGCTTCTTGGTCAAAGCTACCGTGGAGGCGTTGCATTTGCAGTCAGCCAAATTAATGCTGCTGGTGGAATCGCGGGACACGCTATTGACCTCGTTACTGCAGATGGTGGCGACACAAACCCACAGTGGGTTAACTCAATGAACGTACTTGCAGAAGAAAAGCCAGTATTAATTATTGGACATCCTCATAGCTCAGCTCTTCTTGCTCAAAGCGACATGATCAACAAGATCGGCGTTCCTTACTTCTTCTCAGGTGGATCAGTTGCACTGACACAGGAGAAGTTGAAGAATCCGTGGATCTTCCGTGTTTCACCAAGTGATGGTA
>WLHW01000008.1 GCA_009702525.1 Actinomycetota bacterium | reverse complement strand
CGAACCCGGAAGTTAAGCCTCTCAGCGTCGATAGTACTGCACGGGTGACCTTGTGGGAGAGTAGAACGTCGTCGGACTTCTTTTATAAAAAGGGGCGCTTTAACGAGCGCCCCTTTTTTATTTCCCTAAACTAATCCCAGTCCAGATTATTTTTATATACGTAGATTTATTCATAGAGGAGATCACCATGGAAGAGCGTAGAAACTCACGTCCACCATCTGATCGTCCAAGTAACCCTGGAGCGTCAAAGCCAGGGGAGCGCAAGCCTTCAGGGCCAAATAGTGCACGCCGACGTGAAGATTTACCTGCACGAGGTGGTTCATCTACACGCGCAGGTGCACCACGTCAGGTTCGCGATGGAAGCGATGTTCGTGGAACACGTCCTGCACCTATGGAGCGCGATCAATCGAGATTGCGACCACGAATTTTTGAACCAGATATTCCAGAAGAGATTACTGGTGAAGAGCTAGATAAATCTTTGAGAGCTGAACTTTTATCCTTATCTGCTGAGAATGCAAAAGTTGTTGCACGACATTTAGAGTGTGTGGCTTTATACGCAGAAAGTGATCCCCTCCTTGCACATAAACATGGAGTCGCAGCCGCACATCACGCAGGACGATTAGCTGTTGTTCGTGAATCTGCTGGCTATGCCGCATACCGTGCGGGTTTCTATGAGATTGCATTGAAAGAACTTCGAGCTGCGCATCGCATTTCTGGAGATGTAACTATGTGGCCCGTGATGGCCGACTGCGAACGTGGACTTAAAAACCCTTTAAAAGCTTTAGCTTTAGCGGGTTCACCGGAGGTAAAGCGTTTAGCAAAACCAGAAGAGATTGAGATGCGAATTGTCGCGGCAGGTGCGCGTCGAGATTTAGGCGAATTAGAAGCTGCAGTTGTGACTTTAACCTGCAAAGAACTCTCTAACGAGAGTGAGGAGTGGGCGGTGCGACTTCGTTACGCCTATGCCGATGCGCTTTTTACTGCAGGGCGAGTGAGTGAGGCACGCGAGTGGTTCACTAAGTGTGCGCAGGTTGATCCTGACGAGAGTACAGATGCACAGGAGCGCGCCGAACTCTAGAAATTGCAGCTTATGCACAACACCTGAACTCAGTGTCTATGAAACGTCAGTGCTGGCGAGCAATCTGACACCTCCCAATTAGGAGGCCATAATGGTAAAGAAAAATGCACAAGCAAGTGACGTCGATATTGATGTTTCTCTCAATGATGTAATGCTCCGCGGCAGAGTCTCATGCCCGGCCGTAGAGAAAGAGCTTCCCAGCGGTGACAAAGTCGTTGAGTTTAGAGTGATTATCTCTAGAGCTGGTCGCGAAGGTGTCGATACGTTGGACATAGCGGCGTGGAGTTACAAATCTAGACGCTTAGCTCTGACGCTGAAATCTCAGGAGTGGGTTGAGATCTCTGGATCGGTACATCGACGCTTTTGGCAGAGTCCAGGCGGGGTAGCAAGTCGTTGGCAGGTTGAAGCCGCTGAGATAGTGCGAATCTAGATAGACTCCATCTATGGCTAACGATATTTTTTCAACACTTCGCACGTACCTGTCGAAAGTGACAGATGGTGACAAAAGTGCGACTGAGGTCGCCTCTACGGTTAATCAGTGGTTACGTGAGGGCGGAGAAGCGCTTAAAGTGAAGATTGAAGATGAAGTCGAGCGCTCAGTCTCAAAAATGGGTTTTGTCAAACGTGGTGAGTTTGAAGCGTTGAAAGAAGAAGTTGCGCGTTTGAAAAACTCTAGCCCACGAGTGGCTGCACCAAAGAAGAGCTCTAAGAAATCTGCACCTACAAAGCCTGCCACTAAGAAAAAAGCGACGAAGAAGTCACCTGCCAAGAAAGTAGGTAAGTAAGTGGAGAATGAACCACAGAGCGTGAGTGATGAGAATGTAGTTGAAGCTGTTCGCAGCGAGCTCCAAGAGATAGATGCGATGGATGTCAATGATCATGCACAGCGATTTGAAGAGCTGCACCAAAAATTATCATCGGCCTTGTCCTCGATTGATGGCCTGTAAGGGATAGATCCTGCTATGAAGATTCGACTTGATGCCGAACTTGTTCGACGTGAGCTCGCACGCTCACGTGAGAACGCCTCGGATTTGATTGAGGCGAGATCTGTTCTGGTCAATGGAATCCCAGCAACTAAACCAGCCACCATGGTCGATGCAGAAACATCAATTAAGTTAGCTGGCAAACGTGATGATTTTGTCTCCCGTGGGGGGCATAAGTTAGCGGGCGCATTAGATAGTTTTTCTGGTGTCGTTGTTGAAGGGCGTCGATGCCTTGATGCCGGTGCCTCGACGGGAGGCTTCACCGATGTTCTTTTGCGCCGCAATGCTGCACACGTTGTAGCAGTTGATGTCGGATATGGACAACTCGCCTGGTCGCTTCGACAAGATCCACGTGTCACTGTTTTAGATCGCACAAATATTCGGCATTTAACCGGTGAATTAGTCGGTGAGCCGATTGATTTAGTTGTAGCCGATTTAAGTTTTATCTCTCTCACACTCGTTCTTCCTGCATTGGCTGCAGTGTCAAAGCCCGGAGCTGATTTTGTTGTCATGGTGAAGCCACAGTTTGAAGTTGGTCGTGAACGATTAGGTGCAGGTGGTGTTGTTCGTGATCCAGCTCTGCGTAAAGCGGCAGTAATCGAAGTCGCCGATTCAGCCTATGACGTTGGCCTTGGCACGTTAGGAATCGCGGCTAGTCCCTTACCAGGCCCGGCCGGCAACGTTGAGTATTTTCTGTGGCTTCGTAGAGGTGCTGAGCAGATTGAACACTCCGCTTTAGATGTTGCGATTGCCGCAGGTCCGCAATGAGAAATTTACTTCTCGTATGTAATCCCAACCGTGCAGAGGCGCGTGATGCTGCACAGAATATTGCTAATGATTTCAGAGATGTTGGTTTTACTGTTGTCACTATCTCTGATGTGACGCTGGATGGAGTCACTAATTGTACTCTTGAGCAACTACCCGAGTTAGAAGTTGGAGTAGTACTCGGGGGAGACGGCACAATGTTGCGTGCCGCCGAAGTTACGCGAACGCAACAAATTCCATTGCTAGGGGTGAATCTTGGCCATGTTGGTTTCTTAGCTGAAGTAGAAAAAGTTGATTACGCAACGATAGTTTCTTCAATTTCTGATAAGTCATATGTGATCGATCCTCGAATGACGTTGCAATATGTTGTCGTACGGGATGAGAAAGAGGTTGCCTCTGGTTGGGCGCTCAATGAAGTAATAGTCGAGCGCGAGCACGCAACTATGGTGGAGCTTTTCCTTGAAATCGACGGCCGACCAATCTCCAGATGGGGTTGTGATGGACTCATCTGTTCTACACCGACGGGCTCAACGGCCTACGCATTCTCAGCGGGAGGACCCATCGTCTGGCCTGAAGTTGACGCTCTTGTCGTTCTTCCAAACTCGGCACACGCACTTTTCTCACGCCCGCTAGTGATTTCACCCAAGTCTGAAATCGTTGTTCGCATTGAATCCAGTCAAGCTTTGTTGTCAGCTGATTCTTTACGTAAATTTAATCTGCTCAAAGGTGATCGCGTCCACATAACCAAGGATTCAAGCTATGTGCAACTTGCGCATTTAGGTGACTCTCTATTTAGTGATCGACTCGTCGCAAAATTTAAACTTCCTGTTGAGGGCTGGCGTGGTGAGTGATCGTTCTTTTCTAGAGGAAATTTCTATTCGCTCTATAGGAGTAATCGATAGCGCTTCACTAGAGATTTCTCCTGGACTTACTGTATTAACCGGTGAGACTGGCGCGGGTAAAACAATGATCTTGAGCGCTCTCAATTTAATTTTGGGTGGCAAAAGCGACAGTGCATTAGTGCGAGTAGGAAGCGAACGTCTTGTCGCAAGTGGGCGTTTTCGGGTTGCCAATCATCAGACCTCCAATTTCGAGGACTCTGGTGCGATAATTGAAGATGGACAAGTGATTATTACCCGCTCCGTGACCAGCGACGGAAAAAGCAAGGCAAGTGCAAATGGAATCGCCGTACCCGTCAGCGTGCTCACCTCGCTCAGTGAGCATCTCGTTGAAGTTCATGCTCAGGCTGCAAATATAAATATCGGTAAATCTTCTAGACAGCGTGAACTCCTCGATCGCTTCGGTGGTCAAGAGATTGAGGTAGCGCTAGCGCGCTACAAATCCTCACTCGAAACGTATCAAGAGCTCAAATCACGGATTGCCGCATTTAAAAAGAGTATTGATGCAAAAGATTCAGCGCTTGCCAGTTTGCGCGAGTTCGTAGCTGCAATGAAAAAACTGAATCTCGTTGCCGGCGAATATGCAGAGATTGAGATTGAAATAGCTCGTTTGTCTAGTGTCGAGGAGTTGCGAATAGCCAGCCAACAGGCACATGAGGCCCTAGTAGAAGAGGAGTCTGGCGCTCTAACTTCGCTGGGCATTGCTCGAAGAGCGATCGAGAATGCGCGCAGTAAGGACCCCTCATTGGAGGCGATTTTTGGTGTTCTGAGCGAGAGTTTTTATTTATTAGAAGATGCCAACACAACGCTGTCTTCGTATGTGGAGTCACTTGAAGCCGATCCCGTTCGTTTAGATTTCTTGCACGCGCGCAAGTCGGAGATCAATAATCTGATTAAGAAATTTGGGGGTTCACAATCTCACGAAGATGAGGTCAATGAACTTTTGCGACAACATGCAGTCTCGACTGAGAGCATTGCAGATCTTGAAGGTGGTGATGAAAAGTTAGCTGTACTTGAAAAGGAGTTAGTGAAAGTTAAGAAAGATTTATTAATGTCGGCACGCGCACTGACGGATTCCCGAGTTAATGCGGCAAAATCACTAGGGGCAAAAGTCACGACGGAAATTCAACAGCTATCGATGCCACATACCTCGATGAATATTCACATCAACTCACCTGATTACGCCGCGGTTAAAGAATCAGATTTTACTGCCACAGGATGTGATGAAATTGTCATGCAACTCAGTGCGCACAAAGGGGCGCCGCTTGTCTCGCTAACTAAAGGTGCAAGTGGCGGAGAAATGTCACGAGTGATGTTGGCTTTGGAAGTTGTCATCGCAGCTACCCATCCAGTGGGTACATATGTTTTTGATGAGGTAGATGCCGGTGTAGGCGGTAAAGCCGCAATCGAAGTCGGACGACGCCTGCACGCATTGTCTAGACATGCTCAAGTAATAGTTGTCACTCATCTACCGCAAGTCGCAGCGTGGGCAGATTCGCATTTCGTCGTCAATAAGAATAGCGATGGATCTGTGAGCCAAAGTGATGTACGTGCAGTTGACGGTGATGAGCGTCTGACCGAGATAGCCCGCATGTTGGCTGGCCTGGAAGGCTCTCAGAGTGCCAAGGAACACGCCGCCGAGCTACTTTCGTTGAAGAGGTAAAGGCTCACCCTGAACCAATGATAGGTTTGTCTTCCATGGGCCAACCTCATGTAACTAAGCATTTATTTGTATCCGGCGGAGTCGCCTCATCACTTGGCAAAGGACTCACCGCCTCATCACTTGGCAGATTATTAGTGGCCCGAGGTTTGCGCGTAACAATGCAAAAGCTAGATCCATATCTGAATGTGGATCCAGGCACTATGAACCCCTTTCAACACGGAGAAGTTTTTGTCACTGACGATGGGGCTGAAACGGATTTAGATATTGGTCACTATGAACGCTTCCTCGATACAAATCTGCATGGTTCAGCTAACGTCACCACGGGCCAGGTTTACTCCCGAGTGATAGCCAAAGAGCGTCGCGGAGAGTATTTAGGCGAGACTGTTCAAGTTATCCCTCACATTACGAATGAAATTAAAGAGCGAATTCGCGCCATGGCGGCCCCTGACATTGATGTTGTCATCACAGAGATCGGAGGCACTGTAGGAGATATTGAGTCCCAACCATTTTTAGAAGCTGCCAGACAAATTCGCCAAGAAGTCGGACGAGATAATGTTTTTTATCTTCATGTTTCGTTAGTTCCTTACATTGGTCCTTCGGGAGAGCTCAAAACTAAACCTACACAACACTCCGTTGTAGCTTTGCGTAGTATTGGTATTGCCCCTGATGCAATTGTTTTGCGTTCCGATCGCGAGATACCCCTATCAGTTAAGAAGAAAATCTCACTCATGTGCGACGTCGATTTAGCTGCAGTTGTTGCGGCAGTGGATGCGCCATCAATTTATGACATTCCAAAAGTTCTGCATGCAGAGGGCTTAGATGCCTATGTTGTGAAGCGTCTTGGTCTTGAAAGTCACGACGTTGTGTGGGGAGAGTGGGATGCGCTGCTTGAAAAAGTACATCATCCAAAGCACCATATCCGAGTTGGATTAGTTGGAAAATACATAGATCTACCAGATGCCTATCTCTCAGTTTCTGAAGCGTTGCGTGCCGGGGGATTTGCAAATGAAGCAAAGATTGAAATCGTATGGATTCCAAGTGATGAGTGCGAGACTCCAGAAGGTGCTGCTCAAAATCTTAAGGATGTGGATGCCATATGCGTTCCTGGAGGATTTGGAATTCGAGGAATCGAAGGCAAAGTCGGAGCGCTTCGATATGCACGGGAGAATAAGGTTCCAACATTAGGTTTGTGCCTTGGTTTGCAATGCATGGTTATCGAAGCAGCAAGAACCTTAGCTGGCATCACCGATGCAATCTCAGCCGAGTTTTCGGATTCGGGAACGCCGGTCATCGCAACAATGGATGATCAGCGTGAGATCGTGGCAGGAAAACAAGATATGGGCGGCACGATGCGTCTTGGTCTGTATCAAGCCGATTTACTTCCAGGTTCAGTTGTTGCGACAACGTATGGCTCGCTTCAAATTTCTGAGCGCCATCGACACAGATATGAAGTCAATAACCACTATCGGGATCAGATTGCATCTGCCGGCTTAGTTTTCTCAGGTTTTTACAAAACGCAGGATTTGGTCGAGTTTGTGGAACTACCTAAAGAAGTGCATCCTTACTACGTAGGTACGCAAGCTCATCCAGAGCTTCGATCTCGCCCGACTCGACCTCATCCATTATTTGTTGGATTAATCGCAGCGGCGGTAGCAGCGAAAGGTTAATCCGCATGATTGTTGGAGTTCCGAAAGAGATAAAGAGCCAAGAATCACGTGTTGCATTAACTCCTGAAGGAGCAAGTGAACTTGTGGGTGCTGGTCACAGCGTAATTATCGAAACCGGTGCAGGCCTTGGTTCGGCTATCTCCGATGTAGATTTTATCGAAGCAGGCGCATCGATTGTTGTATCGGCCGATGATGTGTGGGCACAAGCTGAACTTATTTTAAAAGTTAAAGAACCTATTGAAATCGAATATTTAAAAATGCGTCGAGGTCAGATCCTCTTTACCTATCTACATTTAGCCGCATCTAAACTATGTACGGATGCTCTTATTGCATCTGGAAACACTGCAATCGCGTATGAAACTGTTGAGGTCAATGGTGCGCTACCACTTCTAGCGCCAATGAGTGAAGTAGCCGGGCGACTTGCAACGCAAGTGGGCGCAACTGCACTAGAAAAACCACACGGTGGACGAGGTGTGCTGCTAGGGGGAGTGCCAGGAGTGGCTCCGGCTCGCGTGGTTGTGATCGGTGGTGGAGTCGCAGGACTCAACGCCGCTGTGATTGCGATGGGCATGGGAGCAGATGTTGTTGTCATCGATCGTTCAATTAATCGCCTGCAATACATCGACACTATCTATAACGGTCGAATCAAAACTCTTGTCGGATCTGCACACGCACTTGCACGCGAAGTGCGATTAGCCGATTTAGTTATCGGCGCGGTACTTGTACACGGAGCCAAGGCCCCAAAACTCGTTTCCAATGCCTTAGTAAAAACAATGAAGTCCGGCTCAGTTTTAGTTGATATAGCAATTGATCAAGGTGGATGTTTTGAAGATTCACGACCAACTACACACGCCCAACCTACCTACAAGGTTCACGATTCTATTTTCTACTGTGTGGCAAATATGCCCGGAGCAGTACCCGTAGCATCGACGTATGCCTTAACGAATGCCACGTTGCCATATGCACTGTCGATCGCAAATAATGGTTGGCGCGAGGCATGTGTGAGAGATAGCAATTTAGCTAAAGGGCTCAACGTTCATGAAGGCAAAGTCTATTATCCGGCAGTAGCACAAGCTCATGGATATGCCAGCGCTACGTTGTGAAGTAACAGCACAGGCATTTTTAAATTACTGTGTTATCGAGCGCGGACTAGCTGATAATTCGATCGCTGCTTATCGACGTGACCTTGATAAATTTTCTCAATTTCTCACCGATGATGATTTGCATAAAGTTACTGGGGAAACGATTACAGAGTTCGAAGCTTCATTACGAATTTCTGGAATGAGTGATGGAAGTATAAATCGCGTACTCTCGACTTTGCGTTCATTTTTCAAATATGTAACTCAGGAATTTACGGTACCAAATCCAACCCTTGACACACACAGTAAAAAGACTCATAGAAGATTACCGAAAGCTTTATCGATAGCGGAGATAGTGAGTTTAATTGAAGCATCACATCGCGAAAGTGACGTAATTACTCTCCGGGATCGTGCGATGATCGAACTTCTGTACAGCAGTGGCGCGCGCGTCAGCGAACTTGTAGGTATCAATCTGAATGATATTTCTATCATGGAGAGTGCTGATGGTTCTGTGACCACATTAAAATTGCGCGGCAAAGGTTCTAAAGAACGGCTCGTTCCATTGGGTAGTTTTGCTACCGCCGCTATTGATGACTATAAAGTTCGATTGAGACCCATGCTCTCTGCAAAAAATTCTAAAACGAATCCAGCGCTATTTCTTAATTCGCGAGGTGGTCGAATCACTCGACAATCCGCATGGACGATTGTTCTCAAAGCTGCAGATGCCGTGGGACTTGCAGGTAAAGTCTCCCCACACGTTTTTAGGCACTCGTATGCAACACATTTACTTGATGGAGGCGCAGACATTCGCGTTGTACAAGAGTTACTCGGGCATGCATCTGTCACAACTACGCAGATCTATACGTTAATTACTATAGATAAAGTTCGCGAAAGTTACTCGATGTCCCACCCGCGAGCTTAAAACGCAACGATTAAAGTCCGCGCAACCTGCGCGCCAGAATGCTTTGATCACCCTTTGCTTCTAAGTCAGCAATGATGACGGCGATTGATTCACGAACAATTCGTCCGCGATCTGCCGCAAGCCCAAGATCACCACGAAGTAGTAACCGTGCTTGGTCGAGATCAAATAGCTCATCGGCTGAAAGGTAGACAGTAATTTTTTCATCATGTCGCTCACGACCAGATGGTGATCGGTCAATAGTTGTCACTCTGCGACGTGCAATCGAACGCACACCCTTTTTAACTGATGGTGATTTAGGTGTTGCAATAGCTGGAGGAACTAGGGGGGCAACTGGTTCTTGCGCAGCTGGAACTGCAGTCAGTGCTGGAGCGGTAGAGCGGAAAAGCTCATCAGCACCTGGAAGATTTGCTCTACGGGTCATCGTGCGCCTCCTCTAGCGACTAATTCACGTGCAAGTCTGCGGTAAGAAGCGGCTCCAGCAGATGACGTTGCATATGTGGTGATGGGCTCTCCAACAACAGTTGTTTCAGGGAATCGGATTGTCTTTGCAATGATTGTTTCAAAAACATCATCAGGGAACTGCTCTAAAATTCTCTCTAGAACTTGGCGATTATGGGAAGTTTTCTTGTCATACATCGTGGCAAGAATTCCAATGAGATGTAAATTTGGATTCAAGAAAGTTTTTACTTTATCAAGATTTCCTTTAAGCTCAATAAAACCATGCAGTGCGAAGTACTCACATTGCAATGGCACGATAACTTCATCTGCAGCAACTAAAGCGTTGATTGTTAACTGACCCATCGTTGGTTGACAGTCGATTAGAATCACATCGTAATAATCACGCAGAGATGCCAGTGCGCGCTTTAAATATTGTTGGCCTCCAATTTCTGCACCTAAAGTTGTTTCAGCAGTTCCTAAATCACGGTTTGCTGGTAAAAAATCTAACCCAGGGACGAGTGATTTCAAAACAATCGTGTCAACGTTTGCAGTGGGTGTCATGAGTGCGTAGTAAACAGTTTGCTCAAGTGGTAACGAGTGTGCGTTGACACCAAGTCCCAATGACAGGCCGCCTTGGGGATCAAAGTCAACTAGGAGAACTCGGCGACCGAGTTCGGCCAAACTTGCTCCGAGATTGATAGTTGTCGTTGTCTTACCGACGCCACCTTTTTGGTTGAAAATAGCTATAACTTTGGCCTGACCATGCTCTGTGATTGCTGGTGGCACATCAAACTTTTTGGCAGCTTTGCCTAAGAGAGTGGAAGTCGTGGAGACTTCTTCACGAATTGTCGATTTAGCGCTCAAACGTCAAACCTCTTTCTAGATATGGCCGTGAGCCTACGCGTTTTACACGGGCTAGAGCAAGTAGTGAAGTAAGGTGAGCGTATGGATGTATCTATGGAGGCGGCGACCGACGTCAATACCGCTGGCGGAGGCGGGTTTTCTGTCCACCTAGATAACTTCGATGGCCCTTTTGATCTCTTATTGGGCCTTATTTCACGTCACAAAATGGACATTACCGAGATCTCTCTGAGCTTGGTCACCGATGAGTTCATCTCCTTTATTCGCGCCCTGGAGCTTTCAGGTGAAGGGTGGCGGCTCGATCAAGCGACAGAGTTCTTGGTGGTTGCAGCGACGTTGTTGGATCTAAAGGCCGCCCGACTTCTGCCTAGTGGGGAGGTCGAGGACGAAGAGGACTTAGCTCTACTTGAAGCCAGAGATATTCTCTTTGCCCGTCTCTTGCAGTACAGAGCATTTAAGGAGATCGCAGCCACCTTCAGCGAGCGCATCGCCCAGGCCGATCGTAGTTTCGCTCGAGTTGTCGCACTTGATCCAGCGCTGAGCGCGCTTCTACCCGAGGTTTTGATCGGTGTAGGAGCGGCCAGGTTCGCCGCAATCGCTGAGCGTGTTCTGACCCCTAAAACCATTCCAGTCGTGGGCGTAGAGCACCTCCATCTACCTCTTGTAAGCGTTGCGGAGGAGTCCAGGCACGTGGTTGAGGCCCTGCGTAGGTCAAAGTCTTTGAGCTTTCGAAATCTCGTCTCAGACGCTGATAACACACTCGTCGTCGTAGCCCGTTTTCTAGCGCTTCTGGATCTTTACCGGCAAGGCGTCCTTAGGTTTAACCAGGTCATAGCCCTTGGTGAGCTTCAGATCTCCTGGACCGGCTCAGAATCTGGAGAAGTTGAAGTAACGGATGAGTTTGATATTCCTGTCGTTCTTGAAGAATCGGATGAAAGTAGCGAAAATGTCTAATGTAGAGGTTGAGCGTTCTATAGAGGCGATCCTCATGGTCGTCGATGAGCCAGTGACTGAGATAGTCCTTGCTCAGGTTCTAGAGAAGAGCGTCGATGAGATTGAAATGGCATTGGCAACGCTGTCCACCAGCTATGACGAGCGCGGCTTCTCTTTGAAGAAGATCAATGGGGGATGGCGCTTTTACAGCAATCCAGAGTTCGTATCGGTCGTCGAAAAATTCGTCCTAGATGGCCAACAGTCACGCCTCACGCAAGCGGCGTTAGAGACGCTCTCTGTGGTGGCTTACCGCCAGCCCGTCTCCAGGGCTCGCGTCTCAGCTATTCGTGGCGTGAATGTCGAAGCGGTTATGAAGACGCTGATCACTCGTGGCTTGGTTGAGGAGTCGGGTGTCGAACACGAAACTGGAGCAACTCTGTACAGGACGACCTCGTATTTTCTAGAACGTCTCGGGTTGAACTCCTTGGAGGATTTACCAGCTCTAGCTCCATATCTGCCAAATCTGGATGGTTTGGACGAAATATTGGATTCGCTAAGCGAGTAGCTCTCGCGATACACTCTCTTCCTGACTGTCGGGAGGATAGCCATGGGCGATATGCGCCTTAATAAGATCATCGCAGATGCCGGTATTACAAGCCGTCGCGGTGCTGATGAGTTAATTGAATCCGGCCGTGTCACGGTCGATGGAATCGCTATACGTGAAATGGGCTCTAAATTCGACCCTGATAAGGTTGAAGTTGCGGTTGATGGTGAGACAATTAAAAGGTCAATGACTAAGTCTTATCTCGCACTTCATAAACCTAAAGGTGTTTTGTCAACGATGTTTGACCCGGATGGCCGCCCATCGTTGAGTGACTTTATTGATCTGCGCAAAGAGCGTTTGTTCCATGTTGGGCGCTTAGATAAGGACTCTGAGGGGCTGATACTTCTCACAAATGATGGGGATTTAACCTTCAGAGCTACCCATCCATCCTTTGGTTTAGAAAAGACCTACATCATCAATTTTGATGGAAAACTGCCGACCGGAGTCGAAAAAACGCTGTTGAAGGGAATCGAACTCGAAGACGGTATGGGCCGTGTATTGAGTTTTAAAGAGCTCTCACCATCGTGGATAGAGGTCACAATCCATGAAGGCAGATATCACATCATTAGACGACTTATGGAAGCGGTGGAGGTAGATGTCCTTCGATTGATCAGAACGAAGTTTGGGCCCATCTCATTGGGAGATACACCGGAGGGTCGTTGGAGAGATCTGAATTCTGGTGAGTTGTTAAATCTACGTAACGTTTTAGGGTTATAACCTTTTACCTATATATCTACTTAATACACTAATATGGTTATAACTATTTATCGACATTTGAAAGAGGAAAGAATTTATCGACAATATTTAAGCGTAAAACACAGAGAAGAAACCGATAAGTCGATTTAATATGGGCACCAAATGTCGGCGCGATCTCGGTACGCAGAGAATGGGATATCGGAAAAAGGTTTTATCGTTTTATTAACTAAATGATTAAAAGAGATTAATATGTACGCCAACGAGTTCGGAGAAAGGTAGGCTTAGCCCATGACAATGCGTGCTATTCGAGGCGCCGTGCAGGTAACGGCAAATACGCCTGAGGCTATCGGAGCTGGGGTCAAAGAGTTGATCCAGGCGATGATGCGCTCTAACTCATTGACTCCCAGTGATGTCATATCCGTCTTTTTCACATCCACACCTGACCTAACAGCGGCCTTTCCGGCCGCAGCCTGTCGCGAAATAGGCTTTGAGTCGGTTCCGCTCATTGGTGCGGTAGAGGTCGATGTTCCAGGTGCTCTCGATAAGACGGTCAGGGTCATGATGCACTGCACAACCACCTTTTCCCAGGAGAAGATCTCTCATATCTACCTTCATGGCGCCCAATCGCTGCGCCGCGATATCGCACAGTGAGCCTTGAGCGCGTTCGCATAGTCGGCGCTGGATTAATCGGCACCTCTATCGCCCTGGGTCTTAGCGCCAAAGGGGTAGCTGTTGATCTGATCGATAGCGATGAACGGACACAAAACCTTGCACGAGACATTGCCCAATCAACCTCACTAAGCACGCCTCAGATCGTCATCTTTGCACTACCCACCGAGGCCATGCCTCTAGTCATTAATCGGGAATATGCACTAAACCCACAGTCAACGTTTATGGATGTTGGTAGCGTAAAAACTGAACCTATAGTTCACATTAAGAACTCTGAGCTCCCATTGACTAGATTTGTCCCGACCCATCCCATGGCAGGACGAGAGATAGGGGGAGCGCGCTCTGCTCGAGGAGATCTCTTTGTTACTCGAAGCTGGATTCTGACTCCAACTGCCGAGTGCGCCACGGAGAGCTTGGAACTAGTCGGTGAGCTTATTGACACATTAGGAGCTAGCGCTATCACGCTGGATGCTGCAGAGCATGACCGGGCTGTAGCAACAACATCGCATCTTCCGCAAATAACCGCTTCACTGACTGCAATGTCCCTGGAGTCGGCGAAAGAAGCCTGGCTGGAGCTGGCCGGACAGGGGTTACGCGACACCACGAGAATCGCGGCCTCAGATCCCGCGCTATGGGCACAGATTATTTATTCGAATCGAAATGAGATTTCGAACGTTTTATACGGTGTGAGAAACAATCTAGAGCAGATGCTGCTCGCGCTCAATGACCCGAGCGCTATTGAAGCCCTTATTGCCGCCGGTGGTCGAGGACGTGCAAGAATTCCTGGCAAGCATGGAGGCAGTGCTCGCGAATATACATTTTTACCGATAGTCATTGACGATAAGCCGGGGCAGTTAGCGGCAATTTTTAATGAATGCGCAACTATCGGTGTCAACGTTGAAGATTTATCAATTGAACATTCACCGGGTCAGTTGAATGCATTAATAACGTTGGCACTTTCCGAGTCAGATGCGATGAATTTATCTACGCACCTATCATCGATCGGGTGGAACGTTCATCCGGTTCGTAAATAGAAGTAGGCTCACCACATGGGCATAGTCGTAGCAATAGATGGCCCAAGCGGGGCTGGAAAATCAAGCACTTCTCGCGCTATCGCCGTTCGTGCTGGCTGGAACTACTTAGATACCGGCGCTTTATATCGAGCGATTACTTGGATTGCATTAGAAAATAAAGTAGAGACGCCTGAAGAGATTCTGAAACTGTTAAAGAGTCAACCGATTCGATTCGTCTCTGATCCGCATGATCCACAAGTTTTTGCAGGTGATACTCAGATTACGCATGCGATTCGAGGTAACTCTGTAACTGAAAGCGTCAGTTTGATCAGTGCATTTCCATCGATTCGTGCTGAGCTACTTACAATTCAACGCACAATTATTGATCGTGCCGAAAAAGGCATCGTTGTTGAAGGGCGTGACATAGGAACTGTTGTTGTTCCAGATGCCGCACTGAAGATATATCTCACCGCCGATTTAGAGGCACGCGCAAGTCGACGCGAAAATGAGTTAGACGATAAATCTATCGACGTAAAAAGTTCACTTGAAAACCGTGACTCCATCGATTCCAATCGAACTGTTTCACCGTTAGCACTGGCCCATGATGCTGTTGAAATTGACTCTACATATTTGGATCTAGATGAAACGATAGAGCGAATCTGGGAATTACTGCGCGAGCGTTCACTTTTAGGTTTGCCAATAGTTGCAATTCTTGGTCGTCCAAACGTAGGAAAATCAACGTTAATTAACCGTTTTATTGGCCGTCGCGAAGCTATTGTCGAAGACACCCCTGGAGTCACCCGCGATCGAATTCAGTATGAGTGTGAATGGGGCGGTCGACGCTTCATCGTTATGGATACCGGCGGCTGGGAAGCAAAGCCCGATGGAATCTCGATTCAAGTAAGTGCCGGCGCAGAGATCGCAATGCAAGAGGCCGATGTACTTGCATTCGTCGTCGATGCGCAAGTTGGTGCTCTAGATGAAGATGACATCCTTGTGCAACGACTTCGCAAAGCCAAGAAACCGCTCATTCTTATTGGAAACAAAGTTGATGGCGAACGCGAAGAATCTGAGGCACACGAACTGTGGAGCTTGGGTCTGGGCGAACCATATTTTGTTTCTGCTTTGCACGGCCGAGGTAGTGGAGATTTACTCGATCACATTGTTAGCGAACTTCCCGAAGTTGGTGGCGCGCAAACCCAAGATGGTTATCGTAAAGTGGCACTCATTGGTCGTCCTAATGTTGGTAAATCTTCTCTACTCAACGCCTTAGCGGGGGAGAACCGTTCGATTGTTGATGATGTTGCAGGTACTACGCGAGATCCTGTCGATGAGTTAATTGAGTTCGGTGGGTCGATCTGGAGATTTATCGACACTGCAGGTTTAAAGAAACGTGCTAACCAAGCATCGGGAACTGATTACTACGCAAGTCTTCGCACACAAAGTGCACTGGAGCGCTGTGAAATCGCAGTCGTTGTTTTGGATGCATCAGAGCCAATTACTGAACAAGATTTGCGTGTGATCACGATGGTGGAAGAAGCCGGCAAAGCGATGGTTATCGTGATGAATAAATGGGATTTAGTCGATGAAGATCGCCGAGATCAATTAGATCGCGAGATCGATCGTCACTTGGATCAAGTGGAGTGGGCACAACGAGTGAACGTCGCCGCTAAAACTGGCTGGCACCGAGATCGATTAGCTCCGGCGCTTCGCACATCCCTGGCAAGTTGGGAGAAGCGAGTTCCGACGGCAAAGTTGAACTCCTTCCTCGGCGCGCTCATTGGGGCTACACCCCCTCCAGTCCGAGGTGGCAAGCAGCCAAAAATCTATTACGCAACGCAAGCTGGAATCGCTCCGCCGAAGTTTGTGGTCTTCTCAAGTGGCTGGATCGAAGCCTCCTACCGACGCTTTATTGAGCGCAGATTGCGCGAAGAGTTCTCCTTCCCGGGCACACCGGTTCAAGTAGCGATCCGAGTCAAAGAGCGAGATTAAGCATGGATAGATCTCTGTTGACGATTCCCAACGCTTTAACTTTTTTACGTTTTCTAGGAATTCCTCTATTTATCTACTTGACCTTGACGCTTCATGCAGATGGGTGGGCGATCGCCGTTTTGGCGATAGGGGGAGCCACCGATTACTTTGATGGAAAGTTAGCTCGACAGTGGAATCAAACCTCGCGCTTTGGCGAACTCGCAGATCCGGCAATTGATCGGCTCTATATAACTGCAACGCTCGTAGTTTTTCTCATACGCGACATCGTGCCGGTTTGGATAATTGTGGTGTTACTGGGACGAGATTTTATTTTGGGAGTTCTAACCGTTGGTCTGAAGCGTGCGGGGCGAGCTCCTTTGCAAGTTAACTATTTAGGAAAAGCCGCGACCTTTAATTTGTTGTACGCCTTCCCATTTCTGCTTCTGGCTACTAGCGACAATGCATTGGGTACCGTCGCCTATGTAGTGGGATGGGGTTTTGCTATCTGGGGCATTGCCCTCTACATTTCTACAGGTATAGGTTATGCACGCGAAGCAACTTCGCAGATAAGAGGCGCACGTGTCATCAATTCCTGAAGCTCTGCAGTACACAAAAGAACACGAGTGGGTCTCGATCTCGGGAAATCTTTACACAATGGGTATCACTGACTTTGCGCAAGGCGCATTGGGGGACATTGTCTATGTTCAACTTCCCACAGTGGGTCAGAAAGTAACTGCCGGCAGTGTGTGCGGTGAGGTTGAATCAACTAAATCGGTCTCTGAAATTTATGCACCAGTTACAGGTGTGGTCACCTCAATCAATGATTCACTATCAAATACTCCAGAAGCTATCAACTCGGATCCTTATGGCGCAGGGTGGCTTGCCATTATTGATGTATCAGAGGCGCCGGCCGACCTGTTGGATCACAACCAATACGCCGCACTTACGGCTTGACCAAACTCTTCCGCACCTTTAGTGTCAGCCTCAGGTTGACGGTGAAGGAGGGGTTGTGGAGTCGAAAAACGAGCTCACAAGCACTCTGCACTTGTCGAACAAAGGGCTAGCTAGTTCCCCAGCTGGTCTTGTCGATGAATACCTCGCCTCATTAAAAGCACACGATCGAGATGTAATTTCCCACGTTATTTCAACTAATGGGGAATCTGCGATGGTTTTGATCAGTACAGGAATACAGAAGGGCTCGCGTTTTTTGATAACCGATGGTGCAACTATCGGTCGTTCAGCGAGTAGCTCCATATTTCTAGATGACATAACTGTTTCTCGCGCACATGCCACTATTGAAAAAGGCGTTCATGGATTTCAACTCACTGATGCTGGTTCTCTCAACGGAACCTACGTAAATAATGAGCAAACTGTTACAGCAGAGCTCAAACACGGTGATGAGATCCAAATTGGCAAGTTTCATCTGCTCTTTGTTGTAGGAAATAAAAAGTAAAATTTCATGACTATTGTAGGGGAGTACTAATGGCCGTTCCAGCTCGCGCGTATTTGAGCATTGGTGAAGTTCTCAATCGTCTTCGCAGTGATTTTCCAGATATCACTATCTCTAAGATTCGCTTCCTCGAATCAGAAGGGCTCATCGATCCTCAGCGCACACCATCGGGGTATAGAAAATTTACTAGCTCAGATTTAGAGCGCCTTCGATATGTGTTGCTTGCACAGCGGGATCAGTATCTTCCACTGAAAGTAATTAAGGATAATCTCGATGCGATGGATCGCGGTCTTGCACCTTCACAGACTGCCGGAGTTTCAACACCTCGTCCACCAATGTCACTTGTGACCATTGACGGTGAAATGGCTCCAAGTAGTTTTGGTGAAGCAAATGAGATGCGCCTTTCTCGGGAAGAGTTAATCAAACACAGTGGCTTACTTGAGGCTCAATTAGTCGAACTTGAGGGTTACGGCCTGATTGCTGCGCGAGGTCGACACTTTGATGGCGACGCCTTGGCCATCGCAAAAGCTGTGACTGAGATGGCTAGTTTTGGGATCGAAGCCCGACACTTGCGTTCATTTAAATCTGCGGCAGATCGTGAGATCGGATTAATCGAGCAGGTAATCACACCGCTGACTCGTCAAAAATCCTCAGAGTCAAAAGCTCGAGCAGAAGAAGTTCAAAAAGAGATTGCCTCATTATCGATTCGCCTTCATGCAGCTCTCGTGCGTGGTGGGTTACACCGCCTTCGCTCATAAGAGATATGAATATCTCCATGGAGGTGGTTGGCGTCAGAGTCGAGATGCCTTCGAACCAACCGATTGTCTTACTTAAAGAGTCTGACGGACTCCGGTTTCTACCTATTTGGGTTGGTGCATCGGAGGCGACTGCGATCGCCTTTGTCCAGCAGGGTGTTCAAGCACCTAGACCACTTACCCATGACTTACTAGCCGATGTCATTGAGGCCTTGGATGCCGTGCTGACGTCGGTTCACATTACAAAGATTGATAAGGGCGTCTTCTTTGCTGAGTTAAATCTGCGCACTAGTGCCGGAGTCGTCCTTCATGTCTCGGCCAGACCATCGGATGCGATTGCCCTCGCACTTCGCACGCACAGTAATATTCTGGCGACATCGCAGCTTCTGGAGGAGGCGGGAATTGACATCCCCGTCGAGGGTGGGGAAGAGAACCAAGAGGTTGAGCGCTTCAGGGCATTTCTGGACGAGATCAACCCCGACGATTTCGCTGGCTAGGCGTAAAACCCTCAATCTCTAGTAGAGGTTTCGACCGTGTCGGTCATTGAATCGGCCCTGTCTCTGCCTTAGATTTATCAGTACTCCCCAAGAGAATCGAGCTCGACGTGACTTCCCAAGAAGCTGAGATTGGCTACCGCGGCGCAACTGCATGCTCGGCGGCTGGAATTACATATCGTCAGTTAGATTATTGGGCTCGTACATTTCTAGTTGAACCTAGTGTGCGCACAGCCAGTGGCTCTGGAACTCAACGTCTATACGGATTTCGCGACATATTAGTGTTGAAAATTGTTAAACGTTTACTTGATGCTGGAGTATCACTTCAAAATATTCGAACAGCTGTCGACCATTTACGCGATAGGGGAGTCACCGATTTAGAGCGTATTACGCTCATGAGTGATGGCGCATCGATCTATGAGTGTACGAGCTCAGATGAGATTATCGATCTTTTAGCCGGCGGTCAGGGAGTCTTTGGAATCGCGGTTGGAAAAGTCTGGCACGAGGTAGAGGGCTCACTGCTTTTGTTGCAGGGTGAGATTAATGGGCAGATAGTAAGTGGCGCAGATAACGATGAGCTTTCGCTTCGTCGCAGGAGTAAAGGCGCGTAAAAAGACATAGTCTTAACTCATACGAGCCATTCGAGGTGCGTATGAGTAGGGGATGTCCGGCATGGTTGATCACGACGCATTTTCACGTCGGCACATAGGACCAACATCGGCCGATGAGATGGCGATGTTGGAGTCGCTGGGATATTCGGATATTGATTCATTTATTCGCGATGTTGTTCCATCCAATATTGCAATTAATGGAGTGATCGAATCGGCACTAGATACTGCCAAGAGTGAAGTGGAAGTAATTGCAGAGCTTCGAAGCATTGCATCAGAGAATAAAGTTTTTCGTTCATTAATTGGAACTGGTTACTACGGGACTATTGTTCCTCCAGTTATCAAACGAAATGTGCTAGAGAATCCATCGTGGTACACCGCATATACGCCGTATCAACCTGAAATTTCACAAGGCCGACTTGAGGCTCTCTTTGCTTTTCAAACAATGGTCTGCGAGTTAACAGCCCTGAATATTTCAAATGCATCAATGCTTGATGAAAGCACTGCAGCAGCAGAGGCGATGACGCTTGCTCGACGAGCTTCAAAGCTCAGTGATGATGCGGTTTTTCTCATTGAAGAGCATGTTCATCCTCAAACTAAAGCGGTGGTTCGCACCCGTGCAAAGCCTCTCGGGATAAGCGTTGTTGAGATCGATTCCGGACATGTTGTGCGAGATGGCTACGACGGTGAATTCTTTGGCGCATTGCTTCAATATCCAGATACAACTGGCACTGTGATTGATTATTCACATTTTGCCGAGTACGCACATTCACGTGATGCATATGTAATTGCGGCAACGGATTTACTTGCATTGACATTGCTTAAAGCGCCAGGGGAGTGGGGCGCCGATATCGCAGTTGGAACTTCACAACGATTTGGCGTTCCCATGGGATTTGGTGGACCGCATGCTGGCTTCTTGGCGGTGCGCACTGGCTTAGAGCGTTCAATGCCGGGGCGCCTTGTTGGTCAAAGTATTGATGCAACTGGCAAGCCAGCCTTTCGTCTTGCGCTTCAAACTCGCGAACAACATATTCGCCGCGACAAGGCGACCTCAAATATTTGTACGGCTCAAGTTCTTTTAGCGAACATGAGTGCCTTTTATGCCATGTGGCATGGACCGGTCGGTCTACGACATATTGCAGAGCGAGTACATTCTTTCGCCGCACGACTTCATGCTGCGACAAATAATCGAGACGACGTTGTTTTCGACACGGTACACATTGTCGTTACAGATGCACAAGCTATTCACGATAAAGCAATTTCGAAAGGAATCAACTTTGCAAAGGTAAGCGGCACTGAGGTACGGGTCTCCTTTGACGAAGAGACAACTGAAGCTACTTTCCGTGATGTCTTATCGATTCTGGGAGTTCAAGATGTCGCTGGTCAGAAGATTCCTGCACAATTTTTACGAACAAGTAAGTACTTAACTCATCCGGTCTTTAATACCAATCACAGTGAAACCGGAATGATGCGCTACTTGCGCAACTTGGCCGATAAGGATTTAGCGCTCGACCGAACAATGATTCCTTTAGGCTCGTGCACTATGAAATTAAACGCTGTTACCGAAATGGAAGCAGTCACATGGCCGGAGTTTTCATCGCTGCATCCATTTGCCCCAATTGATCAGAGCATTGGCTCACGTAAGTTGATTCAACAGCTGTCGGATTGGTTAGTAGCCATTACTGGATATGACGCAGTGTCGCTGCAACCCAACGCTGGTAGCCAAGGGGAGTTCTCTGGCTTACTTGCAATTCGAAATTATCACGATTCGCGTGGGGATATGGGTCGCAATATCTGCTTAATTCCATCAAGTGCCCATGGAACTAATGCCGCATCAGCTGTTATGGCTGGAATGAAAGTCGTCGTAGTTGACTGTGATGAGAATGGCAATGTTTCGGTAGATGACATAAAGGCGAAAATTAAAGAGCATGGTGCAACATTGGCGGCCTTGATGATCACCTATCCATCAACGCATGGAGTATTTGAAACAGCTGTCTCAGAGATTTGCGGCTTAGTTCACGATGCTGGCGGCCAGGTCTATGTCGATGGGGCTAACTTGAACGCTCTCGTTGGTCTTGCTCAACCTGGAAAATTTGGCGCTGATGTCTCGCACTTAAATCTTCATAAAACATTTTCAATTCCTCACGGTGGAGGAGGACCTGGTGTAGGTCCGGTAATTTCACGGGCACACCTTGCACCATTCCTGCCGAACCATCCCATGGATGAATTGGCAGGACCTTCGACCGGACCTGGACCGATTTCAGCTGCGCCCTACGGTTCGGCGAGTATTTTGCCGATTTCCTGGGCTTATATCCGCTTGCTGGGGGGAGAAGGCTTGACACATTCGACTCAGGTAGCGATTTTGTCGGCTAACTACATCGCAGCCCGTCTGAAGGACTCCTATCCAGTTCTCTATACGGGCGGCAATGGCCGTGTGGCACATGAGTGCATTTTAGATATTCGCGAGATCACTAAAGCGTCAGGCGTCACCGTTGATGACATAGCAAAGCGCTTGATGGATTACGGCTTCCACGCCCCAACGATGTCCTTTCCAGTCGCCGGTACGTTGATGATTGAACCTACCGAGTCAGAGGACATTGCAGAGATTCACCGCTTTATCGAGGCGATGGTTGCAATTCGAGCAGAGATTCAAGAGATCATTGATGGCCAAGTCAGCGTGGAAGGCTCTGCATTACGCCATGCGCCCCATACAGCGCTATCTATGGTCTCTACTCAATGGGAGAGGGAGTACAGCCGCGAAAAGGGCGGATATCCCGTTTCACTTGATGGTCTGGTTGCCGGTGAATCAATAGGTTCTCGGATGAAGTATTGGCCACCAGTAGCTCGTATCGATGGAGCTCATGGAGATCGTAATTTGGTCTGTGCCTGCACACCGATGGAGGATTATCGCTAGGAGAGGCACAAGCCTTCCTTTTCTTACTTTACATAATGTAACTTATCGG
>WLHW01000079.1 GCA_009702525.1 Actinomycetota bacterium | reverse complement strand
AGCTGGTCGATCCTTTTCAATTCCCCGAAGCGTTGGAACAATACAAAAAGTACAGGTGTTATTACATCCAACTGAAACTGAAACCCAGGAGGAAAAGGCTGATAGTCGACGTGCTGGCAGTGTTGAAGGAAAATGTTCTAGTGACTCTAAGATTTCAATTTGCGACTCTTCTTCAATACGTGCGCGTTCTAAAAGTACGGGTAATGAGCCCACGTTATGGGTTCCAAATACAACATCAACATAAGGAGCCTTCTTAAGAATGATTGCCTGATCTTTTTGAGCCAGACATCCACCAACGGCAATTTGCATGAGGGGGTTAGCTTTTTTAATCGGAGCTAAAAAGCTCAAATTTCCGTACAACTTATTATCAGCATTTTCACGGACTGCACAGGTGTTAAAAATGACAATGTCGGCCTGCGTTCCATCTGGAGCGGGAAGATAACCAGCCTCATCTAGCAGTCCAGCGATACGTTCTGAGTCATGCACATTCATCTGACAGCCGTACGTCTGGACTGTATACGTGCGCGTCATAGGCCTATCGTAGGGGCAAAATTAGAGTGAGATAACTTCAATCTCAAAGGTTGATCGGTTGACGATTGCGGCATGGTGATTATCCAACGTCGACCAGCCTGGTTGATTCCAGCCACTTGAGGCAAAAAGAACACCTTCAGGAGTGGGCAAGTATTTGATTTCATAATAATCTTCAGGGGCCCAGTCCGGCTTCTTCTGCGAATTGTGCTCGCTCACCGTTACGAAAAATTCACGGTTCATAATCATGCAGTTCAGACTTGTTGTATCTCCATGAGTTTTAATGATAGACAGCGCTGACTTAATTCCAGGCATCAATCCATGCTTTTCAATCTCTGTTAATACTAAATAGAAATACTGTTCGCTATCACCGTCACCCACGATGAGTTTGGAAAACTTTGGATCAATATAGGAGGCAATTGCATCAGGCGGAAAAATCGAACCGTTATGTATAAATGAGTAATCTTCATACATAAATGGGTGCGTGTTGTTCTCATTAATTGATAAACCTTTAGTTGCCCACCGTAAGTGCAGAAGTGCTCCATCAGCTGTATTGCTGGCCACTGTTGAATCAAAGCTGGCACTACGTGCCGCTGCCTCAACTTTTCGCTCAAGAACTGTATGTGCCCCTGATTTATCGATTGTCGATAAGCCCCAGCCGTCACAATGCACCGAGGATAAAGCGACAAATTCAGAAAATTCATCCCCCACTAACGCTGGAAATGAGGTTTTAGCTGGCGACACGTAGCCCATTAATCGGCACATTCTGAGTCAAACCCCTATCGCTTAAGTCACACTATGAGGTAGAAAGGTTACCCCAGAGTCTCAAGGAGGAGCACATCTTGGCAATCACAAATGATGACGAAAAACGTTTAGCTGATCTTGGCTATAAACAAGAGCTAAGCCGTAGTTGGTCAGGTTTCTCAAACTTCGCAATCTCATTTTCTATCATCTCGATCCTGGCGGGCTGTTTCACGACCTTCGCCCAGGCGTGGAACAACGGCGGCCCAGTAGCTATCTCAATCGGCTGGCCAATTATTTCAATGTTCATTCTCATTATTGGTTTTTGTATGTCAGAGCTCGCCTCGGCTTATCCGACATCAGGTGGAATTTACTGGTGGGCGGCAAAGTTAGGTGGCCCTAAGGCTGGTTTTTATACAGGATGGCTTAATTTAATTGGCCTTGTTTCAGTTACAGCATCAGTCGGTTATGGCGCGGCAAGCTTTCTGAACGTAATCCTTGGTGCGCAGTGGCCAAGTTATGCCACTGACTTCATGGGTGGAGATTACATCAAGCAGCAGTTCTTCCTATTTGTCATGATCATTCTCTTAGTAACACTGATCAATATCTATAGCGGACAATTGTTATCACTCTTTAACAATATCTCCGTGTGGTGGCACGTATTCGGTGCACTCATTGTTATCGGAATCCTTTTATTTGTACCTTCAGAGCATCAGACATTGTCGTGGATGTTTACAACCAAGATCAATAGCTCTGGCTTTAGCGATAACTCATACTGGCTATATGTTCTGCCATTGGGTTTCTTGCTCACCCAGTACACAATTACTGGCTTCGATGCGTCGGCTCACTTATCTGAAGAGACCCATAATGCTCATATCAATGCAGCAAAGGGAATCTGGAAGTCGATCTTCTACTCAGCAATCGGTGGTTATATCTTGTTGATGGCATTTCTATTCGCCGCGACCAAGACCGATGTGATCAGCTCTTTTGATCCAGCAGTCAACCCATTTGGTGGAGGATCAGTTATCGCAGTTCTCTACACAGCTCTTGGTGGCGGAATCGCCTTCAAGTTGGTCATGATTATTACAACTGTAGGACAAATCTTCTGCGTTACAGCTTGCTTAACCTCATGTTCTCGCATGATGTATGCATTCTCACGCGATGGCGCGGTTCCAGGGGGAAATCTCTGGAAGAAAGTTAACAAGCACCATGTGCCACTCAACGCAGTTTTGGCCTCATCATTAGGTGGAATCATTATGACTCTTCCTGCGCTATGGAAGAGTCCAACAGGTGCACCAACTGCTTTCTACGCAGTCGTATCTGTCTGTGTTATTTCTTTGTATCTAGCATTCTTGATTCCAATTTGGCTTCGACTAAAGGCCGGCGATTCATTCAAAGCTGGAGCATGGACTCTTGGTGCACGTTACAAATGGATGTGCAGAGTTGCAGTAGCTGAAATTACAATTATTTCTATCTACTTCATTTTGCCTTTCTCACCAGCTGGAACTCCAGGTAATAAGGATTTCACCTGGACTGCAGTTAACTATGCACCACTTATTACTGGTGGCGCGTTGATAATACTGTGGGCTTGGTGGAATATGTCAGCTAAGAAGTGGTTTACAGGACCACGGAGCAACATCAACTCATAGAAGAGAACTAACACTAGTAACCCCCGTCGCGTAAGTGGCGGGGGTTACTCTTTGTAGATTTTCTAAGCGCAACTCGATAGCATCACCTTATGAAATCAATGTCGATAGAAGCGCTCAAGTCCGCAGTCCAGGATGGAAGTATTGACACCGTCGTCGTTGCGATGACAGATATGCAGGGTCGACTGACTGGTAAACGTATTCATGGGCAGTTCTTTATAGATGAAGTGCTCAAGCACGGTACCGAGGGTTGTAACTATCTATTGGCCGTAGATGTCGATATGAATACCGTTGATGGTTATGAAATGTCTTCATGGGAGCGCGGATATAGCGACTTTGCCCTAGTTCCAGATATGAGCACACTTCGCTTAATCGATTGGCAACCTGGCGCAGTAATGGTGCTTGCCGATGTTCAGTGGCTCGATCACACCGATGTTGTTGCCTCACCTCGTCAAATTTTACGCAAGCAAGTAAAGGCCCTCAACGATGCAGGTATGGAAGCGATGTGCGGAACCGAACTTGAGTTTGTTGTTTATAAAGATACATATGAAGAGGCCTGGGATAAGGGCTATAAAAATCTGATCCCGGTTAATCAATACAACGTCGACTATTCAATTTTAGGTGGTTCACGAATTGAACCACTGTTGCGCCGAATCCGATTGTCGATGGCTAAAGCCGGAATGACGGTTGAGTCAGTTAAAGGCGAGTGCAACTTTGGGCAGCATGAAATCGCATTTAAATACTCCGATGCATTATCCAACTGTGATAACCATGTTATTTATAAGAATGGTGCCAAGGAGATCGCATCCCAAGATGGATACGCACTCACCTTTATGGCAAAACCTAATGAGAAGGAAGGCAACTCTTCTCATATCCACTTATCCTTCCGCGGTTTAGATGGCTCGATGGTGATGACTGATGAGAATGACAAAGAGCATGGAATGAGCGACCTGGGCCGTCAATTTATTGCCGGTCAAATTGCGCACTTGCGCGAGCTAGCCCTTCTCTTTGCGCCTAATGTCAACTCATATAAGCGTTATGTGCCTGGCTCATTTGCACCTACCGCAATTCGTTGGGGTCGCGATAATCGAACATGTGCACTTCGCTTGGTCGGTCATGGTCCATCACTTCGACTTGAAAATCGTGTAGCTGGCGGAGACGTCAATCCATATCTAGCAGTCTCTGGAATCATCGCTGCTGGCCTAGATGGAATCAAAAACAAAATGGTTCTAGAGCCAGCCTTTGAAGGAAATGCATACGCATCAGACTCTGCACGCATTCCATCGTCGATGCCTGAGGCGTTAGAGCTGTGGGAAAATAGCGCGTGGGTCAAAGAGGTTTTTGGCGCAGAAGTGCAAGCGCACTATGCAAATATGGCCAAGGTAGAGATCGCCGCATACGGTAAAGCAATTACCGACTGGGAACTATTTAGAAACTTCGAAAGGTTTTAAATCAACGTGTCCACTTCATATGATGTAATCAATCCTGCCACTGAAGTTATAGTTAAAAATGTAATCCACCTAGATATCGCAGCCACAGATGATGTGATTGCACGGGCAGATAAGGCTTT
>WLHW01000078.1 GCA_009702525.1 Actinomycetota bacterium | reverse complement strand
TAGATATTTTGTGCCAGGCAGTTGAGCTAGTCGTAGGAACTCAGTTTGGTTCAACCTCAATGTTGCAACGCAAACTTCGAATTGGTTTTGCTAAAGCTGGTCGACTTATGGATTTGATGGAGTCTCGAGGAATCGTTGGTCCATCAGAGGGCTCTAAAGCTCGCACCGTTATGGTCAAGCCTGACGAACTCGATTCCGTGCTTGCCACGCTGCGAGACTATTAATTAAGGGCTATCACTTCACATAGCCTAGATTTCACCCCTTGTTCTCACTCCGGCCACTAGCACCAAGTGGAGCACTGGTTCTACACTTTATACTTTCCCGATCTGAGTTCTTAGGATTTTTTATACTATGAGTATTGGAACATCAATAGCAAAGGCCCGTGCTTTGGCAGGGCTATCTATCGATGAACTCTCGGCAATTACAAAACTACGAGGTACGTTATTGCGTGAGATGGAAGCAGATGTTTTCACGCATTGTGGTGGCCGAATGTATGCTCGTGGCCATGTAAGAAATATCGCAGTAGCATTGAAAGTTGATGATAAAGAGTTCTTGCGTATTTTTGACGAGGAACAAGGCGTTGAGAAAAGAACTATGCGAGACTTATTAGTTGAAAACAGTGTTATGCGGCAACCTGAAGAAGTTAGAAAAGTTTCTTGGAAAGCATTAGTGATAATCTCACTTATCTCTCTAGCCTTAATTGGCTTAATTCAAATTATTGTTTCAAATGTTTCCGGAAGCACTTCAAGTGAAGTTGCAATAGAGGCGCCTACTACGGCAACTCCAACTCCTACAACTAGCGCAGCAGAACAAAACATTTATTCAACAGGCAAAGGTGTAGAAGTAATTGTGGCTACCACCCGAGCCAAGTCATGGCTTTTTGTTTCAGATAGTCAAGGTCGAACGTTGTTTAGTGGCCAACTACCGCAAGGAGTTTCTAAGGTTTTTACAAGTGAATCTCAATTAGATCTCAAAGTTGGAAATGCTGGTGGCGTTGATCTTCAAGTAAATGGCAAGAAGATCAAGGCTATTGGCGTTGATAGTCAGGTCGTTAGCGTGTCGTACGGAGTCGATTCGTAACACGGTAAGATTCCTTCAATGAAGCGCACCGTAGCCGTCGTCACTTTAGGGTGTTCTCGCAATGAAGTTGATTCCGAAGAGTTAGCTGGACGTCTAGCTGCCGATGGTTGGACTCTTGTAGATGATGTGGAATCTGCCGAAGTTGCCCTTGTAAATACCTGCGGCTTTATCGAATCGGCTAAGAAAGACTCAATCGATGCACTTCTGGAAGCTAACTCTCTCAAAGGTCATGGGACCACGCGGGCAGTAGTTGCTGTGGGTTGTATGGCCGAGCGTTATGGTCAGGAGCTAGCTAACGCCCTTCCTGAGGCCGATGCGATTTTAGGTTTTGATGATTACAAAGATATTTCTGCACGCCTGCAATCTATTGTTGCTGGAAACAAACATGTTCCACACACCCCACGAGATCGCAGAGCGCTTTTACCTATTGCCCCCAGTGATAGGGCAGAGGTGCATGTGAGTGAAGAGTTCACACGTAAACGCTTAGGAACTGCGCCGTGGGCACCATTAAAAATCGCTTCGGGCTGTGATCGCCGGTGTTCATTTTGTGCGATCCCATATTTCCGTGGCTCCTTTGTCTCACGCCGCCCACATGAAATTATGGATGAAGCGCGCTGGCTAGTCGCTAGCGGTGTAACTGAGCTATTTCTTGTAAGTGAGAATACGACCTCATATGGAAAAGATTTAGGTGATTTGCAGTTGATGGAGAAGATTTTGCCTGAGATTGCCGGCATTAGTGGTGTTGAACGTGTCCGCTTGTCATACTTACAGCCGGCAGAAATGCGACCCACTTTAATTCAAGCGATGATTGCTACACCAAAAACTGCGCCCTACTTTGATTTATCTTTTCAGCATTCCAGCCCAACTGTCTTGCGACGCATGCGTCGATTTGGCGATAATGAGAAGTTCTTACATTTAATAAATCAAGTCCGTGTATTATCTCCTGAAGCAGGAATTAGATCTAACTTTATTGTGGGTTTTCCAGGTGAAACTGAGGAAGATTTCAATGAGTTGGCAACATTTATTACTCAGGCAAAGTTAGATGCAGTTGGAATATTTGCCTACTCTGATGAAGACAATACAGAAGCCCTCACCATTGATGAAAAGATCGATGCCGATGTGATTGCCCAGCGTCTCGAGACTCTGTCTTCACTGGCCGATGAGATGGTTTCTGCTCGAGCACAAGCTCGCATCGGTGAGCATGTGCGGGTGCTTATTGAGGATTCAGAGCTACAAGAAGGGCGTGCTGCTCATCAGGGGCCAGAAGTCGATGGAACAACCACCTTTATCGGTACTGATTTCACAATTGGGCAGTACGTTGAAGGCGTTGTCATAGATTCTATGGGCGCAGATTTAGTGGCTAAACCATTATGAAACTTCCAGGATTTATCACTCCAAATTTTATAACTATTGCTCGCTTATTACTTGTTCCAGTTGGTGCTTATACGCTTTTTAAAAATGGGGGAGATGACCCTACATGGCAGTACATTTCTTGGTTAGTTTTCTTTTTCTTAGGTCTTTCCGATATCGCAGATGGTAACTTGGCGCGTAGCCGAAATACCATCACTGAGTTAGGTAAATTCTTAGATCCAGTTGCAGATAAGTTCATGATCGGTACGGCGATGATCAGCCTTTCAATTTTGGGTCGAATGCCCTGGTGGATCACCATTGTGATCTTGGTACGTGAAATTGGAATAACTATTTTCAGATTGGCGATTATAAAGCGGGGCGTTATCGCGGCCAATAAAGGTGGCAAAATAAAGTCGACGTTTCAAAATTTTGGAGTGGGCTTTTATGTCCTTCCCTTAAGCCCTAGCCTTTATTGGTTCCGTGATAGCTTTATGGCTATTGCCATCATTCTCACTGTTGTAACTGGGTTTTATTATGTACAGTCAGCAAGTAAGAATTCTAAGTAGGAGAATATGACGCTATCACCGGACATTATTGGCTTAGCCGCCGAGATAGTTGATACGTTGCGTGCGCGTGGAGAGACTGTGAGCACCGCTGAATCTTTAACGGCAGGCGCAGTAAGTTCTGCGATCGTCACCATAGCTGGCGCTTCAGATGTTTTTGTAGGTGCAATTACTGCATATCGCGATGAGATAAAGATTTCACACTTAGGTGTTGATCAAGGCCTTCTTAAGGCACACACTTCAGTCAGCGAGCAGGTAGCGGCAGCTATGGCGAAAGGTGCTAATAAAACTTTTAGTACGACATGGGCAATCGCTACGACCGGGGTTGCCGGGCCAAATCCGCTTGATGGCCATCCAGTCGGTACGGTATGGGTTGCCATTGATGGACCAGTTTGTGAAACTATCGAATTATCCTTATCGGGTGAGCGTGAATCTATACGAAACGCGGCTACAGCAAGCGCGATAGCCACATTTGCGCGTATCCTTAGACATCGCAATTAAGAGTAAGGGGGGATGACAATGGTTCTTGTACGCGAAGCCGTTGGTCAGACCCTGCGCTCTGCCCGCACACATCAAAACCGCACTTTGCGCGACGTGGCTCGTGAAGCTCGAGTCTCACTCGGTTACTTATCTGAAGTAGAGCGTGGTCAAAAAGAGGCTTCATCAGAGTTACTTAATGCAATTGCTAGCGCACTTGGTTTGACACTTTCTGGAATTTTTAGCGAAGTTGCAATTGAATTAGCAAGTCACGAGAGCGTAACACTCACTGTCGTCGATGCCGCTTAATAAATACGCTCCACAAGTCAGCACACACCGTCGCACGCAAAGTGCCATCCTGGCTGGAACTAAAGAGTTAATTACACATGTTGGGCTTGCAAAAATGTCCATGATAGAGATTGCAGATACGTCACAAGTATCCCGAGCAACTTTATACAATCATTATCGCGATAAAGATAGCGTCATAGCTTCCCTTTGTGAATCTGAAATTTCTCGATTAATTGCGATTGCTCATTCTGCACCTAATGCGATTGATGCCCTTGAACTACTTTCTATTCAGATTTCAACTGACGCTGCACTTGCACATATGCGTGTCCATGATCCAGCGCCATTAGCCGGCGCGTTAGCTGCAGTAGATCATCCTTTATGGGCGGCGTTTTCGCAGGCTCTGGCGATAATTACTGGAAGTCAGGTTGTAGCCGATTTAGCGCTTCGGTGGTTAGTTGGACAGGTTCTTCAACCTTTAACTCCAGAGGATTCTCGGTTAGCGGCAGAGCTACTTATTTCACGTGCGAATATCTGATTTGCGCGAGAGGATAGCGCTCTCATTTGGCGTTGGTTCACATTTCCCAGTTGATATTGCAATCTCCCAACTTGGAAGTCGCAGTGTCAATGAAGCACTCAAGGATGGCTTTGAGCCAGATGAAATTTGGCGAGCAGTGTGCAAAGAACATCCCAAAGAGACTGAAAAGCATAGGTTTTAAATGTGAAGCTCGCTACGACAATCACGCAGACAAGTAAGTCACACCCCCCATTAGTT
>WLHW01000077.1 GCA_009702525.1 Actinomycetota bacterium | reverse complement strand
TGCGCTTTAGTTGGTTCGTCTAGTTGCACCATTGCAAATAAATGATGTTCTTCTAACTTCCAAGCCGTGCGCGAATGCGCAACGATTAACTCTTGTTCGACATGACTCAGTGGATCTAGTGGGTGATTAAATGCGCTCATCTCATACCTGGCTTTCGGGCATGTCATGGTTTGGCAGGTAATGCTTTGCTACTCCACCGCGCGCAAAGGCTAGGAGAGTTAAACCAAACTCGGAGGCTAAATCAATAGCAAGTGACGACGGTGCGCTTACCCCAACAATGGCTGAAACACCTGCGCAGATAGCTTTCTGTACGAGTTCATAACCAATGCGGCCTGAGACTAGCAACGTCCAGTTAGCCATTGGAATTGAGCCAGCCATAAGCCCTGCCCCAATGACCTTATCTACTGCGTTATGGCGGCCAACATCTTCGCGGACCCAGACTGCTACACCTTCTGGGTTAACGAGTGCTGCTGCATGAAGACCGCCGGTCTTCTCAAAGATACGTTGGCGGCCATCTAACAAGGCAACCATCGCGGCAAGTTCTTGAACCGTATGTGTGGTGTGTGAAACCTTAGTTACTCCGCGCTTATGTAAATCAGCAATGTTGGTAGAACCACATACGCCACAAGCTGATGTTATTGTGAATCGGCGCTCTAAAATCCGCACGGACTCTGAAGAGCTTTCAGCTACTTCGGCAATAACTACGTTCGCACGTTGGCGAGCAGAGAGTTCTCTGTCTCCGCACACTTTGACCTCTATTAATTCGCTAGGAGATTTAAGAAAACCTTCCCCCCATAAAAATCCAGCAGCTAGCTCTAAATCATTACCTGGGGTACGCATCGTTATTCCGAGCTGCTCATCTTTTCCCCCTCGTTTAATACGAATCTCAAGGGGTTCTTCTACAACTACTGAGTCCGAAGTCGGTGTATCAGAATCGGTTTTTTGCACCTTTACTTTTGCAATTGCTGATGGTGCTAATTCGTTACTTGGCATGGCGATAGAACTCAATATTTTCTGCAGGCAGGGGTGCTTTTCCTAAAATTAAATCTGCAGCTTTTTCTGCCACCATCATGACCGGTGCATAAATATTGCCGTTAGTCACATATGGAAATACTGATGCATCACATACACGCAAACCGTTTACTCCATGAACTTTCATGGTCTCTGGATCTACAACTGACATCTCATCGGTACCCATCTTGGCGGTGCATGAGGGATGCAAAGCGGTCTCAGCATCTTTGCGCACCCACTCTAAAATCTCAGCGTCCGTTGAAACCGATGCACCAGGAGATGACTCCCCTGCGTTGAAATCATTCATGGCGGGCTGAGTCAGAATATTGCGTGCAGTCTTAACGGCCTCAACCCATTCGCGACGATCTTGGTCGGTTGATAAGTAGTTGAACTGCATGGCAGGCTTTTCCAATGGATCACCGCTCTTAATTTTGAGCCAACCACGGGCATCTGAATACATAGGACCTACGTGGACTTGATAGCCATGTCCGCGTGAATCTCCCGTGCCGTCATAACGAATTGCAAGCGGCAGAAAGTGGAACATTAAGTTGGGATAGCCAACATCGTCATTACTGCGCGTGAAGCCACCTGCCTCAAATTGATTTGTCGCACCTGGCCCTTTACGAAAGAAGAGCCACGCTGCACCAATAAATGGGCGGCGCCAAAACTGCGTAATTGGTTGTTGGGTTACTGGCAACTTACATTTGTACTGAACATAGACTTCAAGGTGATCTTGTAAGTTAGCTCCGACTCCAGGTAAATGGTGAACCATCTTTATACCTAGTGGTGCTAAATCTTTTTCATTTCCAATCCCAGAGAGTTGCAGTATTTGAGGGGTATTGATTGCTCCACCGCACAAAATGACTTCCCGCGAGGTAAAAACATGTTTCTTGCCTTTAATCATTACTTCCACACCGCTTGCAGTTGTACCCTCAAATAAAACTTTAGTTACATGTGCACGTAACTTAATTGTTAAGTTCGCTCGTTTCATTACTGGATAGAGATAAGCACGTGCCGCACTTAAACGTCGACCCCGATATACATTTCGATCAAAAGCTGAAAATCCCTCTTGACGATAACCATTAACATCATCGGTACGTGGATATCCAGCTTGCTCGGTTGCTTTAAAGAATGCAGCAAAGAGTGGACCTTTAACGGGTCCGCGCTCTAATTTAAGTGGACCGCTGGTACCACGAAAAGTATTACTGCGATCAGCTAAACAGTTTTCCATCTTCTTAAAATAAGGAAGACAGTGCGCGTAATCCCAGTTGCTCATTCCAGCATCTTTGGACCAGCGTTCATAGTCCAATGGATTACCACGTTGCCAAATTTGTCCATTTATAGATGATGAACCACCTAAAACTTTTCCACGCGCGTGGTAAACGCGACGGTTATTCATAAATGGTTCGGGCTCAGACTCATACATCCAGTCGTAGTGTTTGTTACCAATGGGAAAAGCTAACGCTGCGGGCATATGAATAAATACATCCCACTTATAGTCACGCCGACCAGCTTCTAGGACTAAGGTTTTATGGTTGGGATTTTCACTCAATCGGTTAGCTAGGGCTGAGCCGGCAGAGCCGCCGCCAACGATGATGTAGTCATACTGCACGCTCATATGGAGAACTGTACTAATAAAACAAGGCCCCTACCCGATGATTTCTCACCAAGTAGAGGCCTTGCTCTATAGATATTTAGTTACTTACCGAGCCACGACTTCACGATATCTGCGTGAGCATCGATCCATTTCTGGGCCGCCTCTGCTGCAGTCATTCCGCCTTCAATATCGGAAGCTACTCCGTTTTGATCATCATTTGTCCACTTGAAGTTTTTAACAAGTGAAGTGAATGGATCATTTGCATCATTGAGCTTCTTAGAAATTAACTTAACAAGAGGCGATGATGGATAGTCGGTGAGACCACTTGCCATTGCAGGATCAGTCCAGTCATTTGCTGGGAACTTAACGTGACCTGATTCAAGGTTAGGAATCTTTGCAAATAGAGTCCATGGTTGCCATGCATAACCGATGAATGCAGTCTTATTAGCTTCAGCTTTTGTAAAGCCATCTACTAATGCAGCCTCTGAACCTGAGAAGATAACTTTGAAGTTCAATTTATTGGCTGAAACCATTTTTTCACCGATTGTTGTGTAACCAGCTGGGCCTTCAAACCAAGCACCCTTGCCACCTGAGTCTGCAGTCTTAAATAAATCTGCATACTTATTAAGATTCTTTGAGTCTGTAATGTCTGGATACTTTGCAGCCATCCATGGTGCGACATACATACCAATTAATCCAACGTTGCCGTTTTCTCCTGCATCAACGACTGCGCCGCGATCAAGCCATTCCTTCCAACGTCCGCCGCCCCAATCTTCGATAACTACGTCGATTGTGCCGGCTTCCATTGCATCATACGTAGTTGGACCCTCATCCAGAGTTGTCTGAGTGATTGTGCAACCTAATTCCTTCTTAGCAATTTCAGCAACTACTGTTGCTGATGCCGTGTAACCACCCCATGCGTGCATAGCAATTGCGTAAGAGCCGCAATCTCCTGATGCTCCGCCCGCGGAATCATTAACGCTCTTGCTGCAACCTGAAAGAATCAGTGCTGCTGCAATCACGACTGTAACGACTGCCGAACGGCGACCGAATAATGACTTCATTAACCCTCCTAAAGAGTTTAAGTTTTGCCTTAGCCTAGAGCGGCAATGGAGCCAGTACTAGTACTTCTGGGGGCTATTTCGCCTTTTTATGCAGAACGCTTAGCTCCGCCTTGCATAATTCGGTCGAAAATAACGCCGAGCAGCAAAATCGCCGCTCCAGCAATGAGCCCCTTTCCTTGAAGCTCAGGCTTTGAGTTTCCTACGATTACTAAATACCCAAGGCCACCTGCTCCTACAAAACCACCGATAACGACAACAGCTAAAACATAGATGAGGCCTTGATTGGTAGCAAGCAGAATTGTTTTCTTAGCTGCAGGCAACTGCACTTTTGTGATGATTTGGCGCGTCGTTGATCCTGCTGCAGTAGCGGCTTCAACTAGTGAGTGTGGGACCGCACGGATACCTTCACAAACAATTTTTACAACAACTGGAATTGCATACACGATACCTGTCGCAATAGCCGTAAATCTAGTTGGTCCAAATAAACCGAGCATCGGTACTAAGTAAACGAATGCAGGCAGAGTTTGGCCGGCATCTAAAAAGGGACGCAGAGCTCTTTCTGCGCGGTCACTTCGCCCGGTCCAAATACCTAAAGCGATTCCAATCACCATTGTGAGTAAGCAACCAACAATGGTCTGAGTCAATGTAAGCATGGCCTCATACCAAAGACCTGAAAGAACAATTGCAATTGCTAAGCACAATGCAAGAATTGCTGTGCGTAATCCGGCAATGATTAAAGCAAGTGCAACAATCATTGCAACCGTTACATACCAGGGCGAACCAGATAGTTGTGTCTCTAGAGGATTAAGAATTGAATAGGAAATTAAATCCTTAAATCCAACCGTGAAAATATAAAGGTTATCTAATACCCAGGCCGT
>WLHW01000076.1 GCA_009702525.1 Actinomycetota bacterium | reverse complement strand
GTTAATGCCCGCGTGATCAGTCAAGGTGCCAGTCAGTCTTTCTCACAAACGATTACGATCGATGCAGGAACTAACGCTGGAATTAAAAAGAATATGACTGTTTTATCTGAAGAAGGAATTGCCGGTGTAGTTAAGGAGGTTTTTTCACACACTTCGCTAATCATGCTCGCCACTGATCCGGCATTCAGAGTTGGCGTAAGAATTGCTGGAAGCCAGCAAATAGGTATTTTATCGGGTCGCGGAAGTCGCTCAGGAAGCCTGCAATTGTTGGATAATCAGACCACCGTCAAGGTCGGAGATGTTCTTCTCTCTCGTGGAAGCGTTGCTAATCGCCCCTTTGTTCCAGGCGTACCCGTTGGTTATGTCACCGCAGTTGATAACTCAGCAGGTGCGATAGCACAAAGTGCTACGGCGCATCTTTATACAAATTTTGCAACACTTGGAGTTGTCGCAGTTGTGGTTGGTTCACCTTCAGTAAGTCCTGGTGATGCCTTGGTTCCACAGAAGCCACAGCCAACTCCTATTCCAACAGTAACTATTTATGTAACTCCATCACCTTCGCCAACGAAATAACCTCGATGATTACAAGACAGTTGTCACTCTCGGCGCCATTATTCATTCTTGTCTTTGCAGTTCAAGAAGTTATTGTGAATCAATTTCGTTTACCTGGTGGTGGCTTTTCTATCTTCATAATTTTTGCACTTGTCTGGGCAATTTTGAGCACTCCTGATGTTGCTGCAATCTCGGGTTTTGTAAGCGGTCTATTAATGGATCTATCACCGAGTGCCAGCGGACCGATAGGTCAATGGACGCTTATTATGCTGGCAAGTAGCTATGCAATCTCTTACTTTGGCTCAGGAAATGAAAACGTAAAGGGTAACCCTGTAGGAGTGACTTTCTTTCTTGCATCCACTGTATGTATTACAGAGTTTTTATTTGTGATCACTGGGGCATTACTTGGAGTACAGACTGGAAGTTTCGGGCAAGTACTTCTCACTATCTTTGGAATTACTCTGTGGACTTTGGTAATTACACCTATTTGCTTGCCAGTATTTTCATTGATGCATGACATCGCATTAGATACGCGATCAAAGATATGAATCAACGCTCCCGACTTAACCTTATGGTGGTTCAGATTCTCATCGTTTCTTTAATGGTGGCACTTTTTGGTCGTTTATTTTATTTGCAAGTTGCTGCTGGACCAAAGTATCGCGATGCTGCACTCAGTATTCAAAGCCGTGATGTCGTATCACCAGCTAATAGAGGGCTGATTGTGGACTCTTCAGGGGTGCCTCTTGCGCTTAATAAAGTTGGTTTAGCGATAACGATAGATCGAATCGAAATTGATAAGCAACCAGATAAAGGTGTTGCAGTAATGCAGCGCTTAAGTACTCTACTTAAATTAAAGTACAGCGATGTATTTAGAAATACTCGCCTGTGTGGTGAGCTCCCAAAAGGCCAGAGAGCTGGATGTTGGACGGGTTCGCGTTATCAACCCATACCAATTACTAAAGAAGCAGATCCCGATATTGCCCTTCAGATCGTTGAGCGCTCTGATCAATATCCTGGAGTCGATGCAGCCCCAGTAGCTATTCGAAATTATCCAGGCAATGCTGGAGTTAATGGTGCCCATGTACTGGGTTATGTCGGACCGATGACTGAAAATGATCTCAATAAAGGTAATGGGAAAAACTATTTTCGAAGTGAAGTAATTGGAAAATCAGGGTTAGAAATTGAGTACGACTCCTACTTACGCGGAATCCCTGGAATCAAAACTCTTATTGTGGATCGCAAAGAGGCGATTACTGCGCAAGGACAAAACACCGCTCCGATTGCAGGTGATCACTTAGTTACCTCACTTGATGCCCGCTTACAAGGGGCGGTCGAGCTGGCTCTCGCCGATGCAGTAAAACGTGGACGAGCTAATGGATATACATCGGATTCGGGCGCAGCCGTGGTCATGGATGTTAAGACTGGACAAATCTTAGCCTTGGCCTCGTATCCAACATATGACCCGAATGCATTTGAAAAAGGTTTAACTGTTGCCCAAGCCTCGGATCTATTTAGTGAAAAGAAAGCTGTGCCGGCTTTATCTCGTGCACTACAAGGCTTGTATGCACCAGCATCTACATTTAAATCCGTATCAGTGATTGCCGCAGCCGCTGCTGGTTATGACTTGAACGCGGCCTATAACTGTCCAGCTGAAGTTCAAGTAGGTACACGTGCATTCCAGAACTTTGAAAGCAAATCACAGGGCACTATGAGCTTAAAGAAGGCTATTGCAGTCTCGTGCGACACTATTTGGTATCGAATCGCATTCGATGAATGGCTACGCGATGGTGGTCTGCGACCTAAGACAAATGCACATGATTATTTCTTTAAAGCTGCTCAAGGCTTCAATATCACGCAAAGAGTTGGTATCGATCTGCCATCAGAGTCGGCTTCACGCCTGGCCGACCGCAGTTACAAAAAGAGTTGGTATCAGGCCAATAAGGATTTCTATTGCAACTACAAAGATCGGGCGACTAAAGCACAACAGACTCCATTTTTACTTCTACTTGCAAAAGAGAACTGTGTAGATGGCGATAAAATCCGTGCTGGTGATGCCGTTAACTTTGCAATCGGTCAGGGCGATACAGTTGTAACACCGCTAAAACTGGCTCAGATGTATGCGGCTATTGCCAATGGTGGAACTATTTGGCAAATGTTAATTGGAAAAGCAATTGTTAAAACTGATGGAACAGTGATTAAGACTATGACACCTAAAAAACTTGGTACTCTTCCAGCTGCGCCTTCAACAATTAAGTTTTTACATGAAGCACTTCGCGAAGTAGTTGTTAGTGGTACTGGCGCTGGAGCATTTGCCGGCTTCCCAGTGGAAGTAAGTGGAAAAACTGGAACTGCTGAAGTCTTTGGCCGAAACTTAAATGGCTCACTAAAGGACAATACATCCTGGTTTGCATCATTTGCACCAAGTAAGAATCCACGTTATGCCGTTGTGATGATGGTAAGCCAGGGTGGTTTCGGTGCATCAACATCTGGCGTTGGTGTTCGAAAGATCTATGAAACACTTTTTGGCGTGAAGGGGAATAAAGTTATTCCTGGAGCAGAGATCTTCCCTGGTGGAAAACCACCTACTAAGCTGCCAAAAATTTCACCAGCAACTAAACCGAAGGTGGCGCCATGAGTCAGATCTCTGCACGCCAGCGTTTATATCGTCGATCTAGGTCTTCGATTTTTCATGGCTTTGATCCTGTCCTCACTGCCGCAGTGGGTTTACTGCTATTAATCGGCACCATCTTGGTCTATGCCGCCACTCGCGATTGGTATGCGCGTAACGGATTAGATCCGCAGTATTACCTTAAGCGACACGTAATTAATATTGTTATCGGTGCACTTCTTGCCTATGGAACGACAGTTATTGATTACCGTTTGTTGCGTGCTTACACACCGATTTTCTGGGGATTAGGTGTTTTAGGGTTGGCGATGGTTTTGATTCCAGGCCTAGGAAGTACGGTTAACGGCGCACGTGCATGGATTGCACTCCCTGGTGGATTTCAGATTCAACCGGCAGAGCTTGCCAAGATTGCAATTATTATTGGAATGTCGATGCTTTTATCGGAGCGATCCCACGATAGCGATGAACCAACATCACGGGATGTTTTACAAGCCTTAGTTGTTGCTGGAATTCCAGTCTTGCTTATCATTTTGCAGCCCGATATGGGAACCGTATTTATTATAAGTGCTTCGGTTGTCACAATCATCGCTGTATCTGGTGCGCCATCGAAATGGGTTGCGGGCTTATTGTTAGTCGCAGTTTTAGGTGCAGTGGGTGCCACCAAGACTGGTGTTATTAGCGAGTATCAAATCAATCGTCTACAAACTTTTGTTAATCCAAATGCGGATACACAAGGCGCTGGATATCAACTTCGCCAAGCACGTATTACCGTTGGCTCTGGTGGATTAATCGGAACCGGATTATTTAACGGGCCTCAGACCAATGGCCGCTTTGTTCCTGAACAACAGACAGATTTTATTTTTACCGTAGCAGGAGAAGAGCTTGGCTTTTTAGGTAGCGGACTTATATTGATTTTATATTTCATAATCTTGATGCGCGCTTTTGCAATTGCACGGCGAACTAACGATCCCTTTGGGCGCCTGGTAACCACTGGCGTAATTGCATGGTTTGCTTTTCAACTCTTTGAAAATATTGGAATGACGCTGGGACTGATGCCTATGACGGGAGTGCCTCTGCCCTTCATCTCCTATGGTGGCTCCTCGATGTTTGCCACTTTGATCGGTTTTGGCCTTCTGCAGAACGTTCACGCTCGATCTAGGGGCTGAAGTAGGTATTTTCGCCCTCCTCTGTCATACTTAGCTCAACAGTTCAGCGCGGCTCGCGAATCCTTCGCGACAAAAGCCCAGCGCGGACAGATGAAAAAAACCTAAACGGGGATTTTTTAACGAGATAAGCGTTTGAAAAAACGCATAGAGGATTTGGTGCCATGGCGATTGAGCCTAAAACACCGCGCAAGCGTGCGGTGAAGAAAGCCTCTGCTAAAGCAGAGGT
>WLHW01000075.1 GCA_009702525.1 Actinomycetota bacterium | reverse complement strand
TCATCTACATCGATCTGGCCGGATTGAGCATCGACACGTTTAGCTTTTAACTCTTCTAGCGACTCTTCGTGGAGTTCTTCATCAGTCTTCCTGGGGGTGTCGTAATCTGTTGCCACTGCTCTCACCTCTTTTCTTTTATCTAGTCTCTCGAATCTATCTGGCTCTCTATTTCTTGCCCTGCGGGCGCATCATTACCTATAGAACGCGCACTAGTTGTTATAACCATCGGCGTGTCGGGGTTATTCCCCACTCACTTGGGCGATTTCTATCGCTTGGGCCAGTGCGCCGTCAACTCGAGCGTGAATAGCTGTGCCCTCTGCCACATACTCCTCGGAGAAGATCTCACCGTGCTCATGAATGGCATGAACCAGATCTCCACGGTTGTAGGCAATGACCGTTTTAATTTCAACGCTAGGACGTGGCAATGAACTTTCAATTGCCTGAACCAGTGCGGCAACTCCAAATCCAGTTCGTACAGAAAAGGCGAAGCTATTTGGTTCTTTACGCAAGATATCCATCACGGTCTGGGGGTCGGCAATATCGACTTTATTAATAGCGATTATTTCCGGGGTGTCTCCCCCGCCAATTTCTTTGATAACTTCACGTACAGCACGAATTTGTTCGAACGGATCAGAGTGAGATCCATCTACAACGTGAACAATCACATCTGCACCTGATACTTCTTCAAGAGTTGATTTAAATGCGTCGATAAGTTGGTGAGGCAAGTGACGGACGAATCCGACCGTGTCAGTTAACGTGTATACACGCCCATCACTTGTCGATGATTTACGAACCGTTGGATCCAAAGTTGCAAACAATGCGTTTTCAACTAGGACCCCAGCATCGGTCAGACGATTAAGAAGTGAAGACTTTCCAGCATTGGTATAACCGGCAATAGCTACAGATGGAATATTGAAACGTTTGCGCTCTTGACGCTTAGTATCGCGTGATACTTTCATCTCAGCGATTTCGCGACGTAACTTTGCCATTTTATCTCTGATGCGGCGTCGATCGGTTTCAATCTTGGTCTCACCTGGTCCTCGACCACCGATACCAGCACCACCGGCGGCACGACCACCAACCTGACGTGATAACGAGTCACCCCAACCGCGCAGACGAGGCAAAAGATATGCAATTTGAGCTAATTCGACTTGGGCTTTACCTTCTTTACTTTTGGCATGCTGAGCGAAAATATCTAGAATCAAAGCAGTTCTATCTACAACTTTTACTTTAACTTTATCTTCCAACTGTCGAAGTTGTGAAGGTGAGAGTTCTCCATCGCAAATGACTGTATCAGCGCCAGTTGCAATGACAACTTGTCGAAGTTCGGCAACTTTTCCTGAACCAATATAGGTGGCAGGATCTGGTTTATCGCGACGCTGAATCAATCCCTCTAATACTTCAGATCCAGCAGTTTCTGCTAGCGCCTTGAGCTCAGCTAAAGAGTTTTCAGCCATCAGTGATGTTCCTTCAGTCCAAACACCTACTAAAACCACGCGCTCGAGTTGTAACTGGCGGTACTCCGCTTCAGAAATATCCTGTAGCTCGGTAGAAAATCCTTGTACCCGACGAAGTGCGTGACGCTCTGATAATTCCAGTGTTGGATCAACCAGCTCTTCACTCTCAGCAGAATCATATTCAGCAGCCACCCGTGCACTCTCACGCATTAAAGCTTCGAACTCATCACCTGTCGGTTTATTAGGCAACTAGAAACTCCGTGATATCTACATCTCGAATAAGAACGGCAGGTCCGATAAGCGTTGCATTTGAATGCCCATCTATCGATACTTCAAGTCGTCCGCCTGGTGGATTGATAATCCATGTGGACGGTAATCGCTCTTTGGAGTGTAAAACAGCGGCTAGCGCTACGGCGCAGGTTCCAGTTCCACACGATCGAGTTTCACCGCTTCCACGTTCGTAGACACGCATGGCTAATTCATGATCACCTATAACTGTAACGAATTCAACATTGACGCCTTCGGGATATGAATCACGCGGACGAACTACGGGCGGTTCATTCATGGGCCCGATGTCATTCATATCGTCTACAAAAACAACGGCGTGAGGATTTCCGACACTGATGTTATAGCCGTTCCAAATATGTCCATTTGTCGCCGCAGTGATTGCTTCACCTTCGTCGGTCACCTGGCCCATATTCACTGCAATATCACCAGTCATGGGAACACGTAAATGTTTAACGCCATCACGCGTATTTATTGCAAAGATGCCTTCGGGTTGGTGCCCGCGCTCTACTAAATACCGTGCCATAACGCGGATTCCATTGCCGCACATTTCGGCCAGTGAACCATCGGCATTGCGGTAATCCATAAACCACTTACTGTCACGTTTTATTATTCGGATCAAGCCATCAGCCCCGACACCATGTGTTCGATCGCAGATAGCTGCCGTTTGGGCAGTAGTTATCGAGTGAACATCATCTGGGTCAAAGACCAGCACAAAATCATTTTCAGTGCCATGTCCATACGTTGCAATCATTGTGCTCAGTTTATCTGCTCCAGATGTTTTAGCACGGTCTCAAATCGAGTTTGTACCGGAGAAATCCATGTGATGCGGGCATCGCGCGAGAACCACGTCTCTTGTCGGCGCGCATACTGACGTGTTGCGCGCTTGGTGTCTTCGCGTGCTTCTTCCTCGGACATTCGTCCTTGTAGATAAGCAATTATTTGAGAGTAGCCCAACGCTAATTGAGCGGTTCGAGCCTCTGTGATTCCAGCGTTTAATAAGGACTGAACTTCAGCGACAAAGCCTTGCTCCCACATCAGATCAACGCGCGCACTAATGCGCACATCTAAGCTCTCACGGTCCATCACTAATCCAAATTGACGAGCATCTGGGTACCGAGTGCTTTCTTCGCGCGGTAAATTTGCCGTGAATGGTTTACCCGTAATCGCAATTACTTCAAGCGCGCGAATAACTCGGCGAGCATTAGCTCTATCAATAGCTATTCCGGCGGCTGGATCTAATTTTTGTAGTCGCTCGTACATAGCATCTAGGCCGATTTTTTCTAATTCCAGTTCTAGGGATTTACGGATATCGGGATCGGTATCTGGAAAATTCAACTCATCCAGAATCGATTTAATATAGAGCCCTGTACCCCCAACAATTATGGGACGCTTTCCTCGAGATTCAATCTCATCGATTACTTGACGAGCACTATCTTGATACCAAGCCACAGTTGAGTCTTGAGTGACATCTAATACATCTAACAGATGGTGCGGTACTCCTTGGCGTTCTTCTACAGTTAATTTGGCTGTACCAATATCCATTCCTCGATAGATCTGCATGGAGTCGGCATTAATAATCTCGCCATCAAAGTGCTGTGCAAGAGCTATTGCTAAATCGCTTTTACCAGTAGCAGTCGCGCCACATATAACTAACATACTCATCGTTTAATGGTCGGAATTCCAAGCATTGTTAACTTGGCCTCAGTCTCTTTAGTGCGCACCTCATGTGAGTCTCCTCCGCGCGTTGCCCGAACGGTGCCAGGAGTACCAATCAAATAATGTGCTGATGCATCTGTAATTAGCACGTCTACCTCATCACCTGGGCGAGCGAGTGCCGCGTTGTCAAAGTGCACAAGACGAAAATCCTCGCTGCGCCCAGTGAGTCGAGCTTGAGCTTCATCGCGCCGGCCTTCATAATCACCAACTAATACTTTAAAACTCTTTCCAATGGCTTGCTTGTTGACTGAAAGTGAAATCTCCTGTTGGTGATTGTGTAAACGTGTATAGCGCTCTCCTACGACATCGGCCGGCACTTGATTAGGCATAGTTGCTGCAGGTGTTCCTGGGCGAATTGAATATTGATAGGTGTATGCCGCAGCAAAGCGAGCTTCTGTACAAAGATCTAGCGTTGCTTGAAAATCTGCTTCAGTCTCACCAGGGAAACCAACGATGATGTCAGTGGTTATAGAAGCGTGCGGCATGGCGGCTCGGACGCGATCAAGAATTCCTAGATACCTATCTGTTCTGTACGAACGGCGCATCGTTTGCAAAATTGCGTTAGATCCTGACTGCAGTGGCATATGTAAGTGCGGCATCACATTTGAAGTTTGCGCCATCGCATCAATAACGTCATCGGTAAAATCACGTGGGTGGGGCGACATAAAACGAACGCGCTCTAACCCGTCAACTTTCCCACATTCGCGCAGTAAATTAGCAAATGCACTTCGATCATTAAAATCAACACCATAGGCATTTACATTTTGACCCAGAAGGGTTATCTCAATGACTCCCTGGTCAACTAAAGCCCGCACTTCTGCCATGATGTCTGCAGCTGGTCGATCCTTTTCAATTCCCCGAAGCGTTGGAACAATACAAAAAGTACAGGTGTTATTACATCCAACTGAAACTGAAACCCAGGAGGAAAAGGCTGATAGTCGACGTGCTGGCAGTGTTGAAGGGAAATGTTCTAGTGACTCTAAAATTTCAATTTGCGACTCTTCTTCAATACGTGCGCGTTCTAAAAGTACGGGTAATGAGCCCACGTTATGGGTTCCAAATACAACATCAACGTAAGGAGCCTTCTTAAGAATGATTGCCTGATCTTTTTGAGCCAGACATCCACCAACGGCAATTTGCATGAGGGGGTTAGCTTTTTTAATCGGAGCTAAAAAGCTCAAATTTCCGTACAACTTATTATCAGCATTTTCACG
>WLHW01000074.1 GCA_009702525.1 Actinomycetota bacterium | reverse complement strand
TTAATCCGTGGTGAAATGGCCTTTGATCATAAGTTCGTTCCAGACTTTGTTTTGGCACGTGCCGATGGATCACCGTTGTACACCTTGGCCGTAGCCGTTGATGATATTTTAATGAAAGTCACGCACATTTTACGTGGCGAAGATTTACTTTCTTCAACACCGCGCCAGATTCGCGTATACCAAGCAATGGGTGTTGCAATTGAAGATTATCCAGTCTTTGCTCACTTGCCATTTGTGATGGGTGCCGATAATGCCAAACTATCAAAGCGAAATGGCGAAGTATCGATTGCCTGGTATCGCGATAAGGGATTTTTACCTGAAGCAATCTGTAACTACTTAGCTTTACTAGGTTGGTCGCCAGGGGATGACCGTGAAAATGTAACTATGAAAGAGTTATGTGAACTGTTCACTGTCGAGAAAGTTAATGGTTCACCTGCTCGCTTTGATATGAAGAAACTTGAAGCCATCAATGGAGACAAGATTCGTGCACTTACAATTGATGAGTTCCTAAAGTGGACATTACCTTTCTTGATTAAGGCTAATGTTATTAGCGGAACTGATTCAGAGATCGACCTAGTCAAGCGAGCATTACCAATCATTCAAGAGCGCATTGTTATGTTTAGTGAAGTTCCCGCAATGCTGAAATTCCTCTTTGTTAAGGATTTTGCGATTGAAGCCGATAGTCTGGCTAAAGTGACAGATTCATCTGCTAAAGATGTATTGAAACGATCTCTGAAAGAGTTAGAGCCACTTGGCGAATGGACGCACGAGAGAATCGAAGCTGCACTGCGTTCGTCGCTCATTGAAGATATGGGATTAAAGCCTCGTATCGCTTTTGGCGCTGTCCGTATTGCAACTACAGGCAGCACGATCTCTCCACCACTGTTTGAATCAATGGAATTACTGGGTAAAGAGGCCTCTTTGAGCCGAATTTCGACGGCGTTAGCACTCTGATTGCGCTGGTATTCTTTGCCACTGCAGTACAAGTATAAAAAACTTGGGGTATGGGGTAATTGGCAGCCCTGCTGATTCTGGTTCAGTAAGTCTAGGTTCGAGTCCTGGTACCCCAGCGAACTACAACTAAATATGTTTTGTCCTAGTAGTACAAAGATTTAAGGCACGGCCCCGTCGTCTAGCGGCCTAGGACTCTGGCTTCTCAAGTCAGCTACGAGGGTTCGAATCCCTTCGGGGCTACGTATGGTTTCTTTATTGAAGGTTCTTCCGGCATTCATCGCCACTGCCTTTTTATTGGCGATGGTTCCAGGTCAAACTGTTGCGATGATGTTGCGTCAAGCAATTGTCGGCGGATCTAGAGTTGCATTCACAACTCTTTTAGGCACTAGCGGGGCGCTAGTTATCTGGGGTGCTGCCTCTGCCATTGGCCTTTCTCAAATCTTTGCTCGCTCACACACGGCCTACACCGCTCTTAAATATGCCGGCGTTGCATTCTTAACTATCTTAGCTTTACAAACTTTATGGTCCTTGCGCAAAGAGTATGGAAAGTTTGATTATGACGGCAATGCCAAAGTTGGTCTAGGTCCGGCATTTCGTTTAGGTTTAATAACTAATTTAACAAATGTAAAGGCTGCGGTCTTTGCCGTTGCTTTTATCCCACAATTCGTTCCATCTGATTTTAATTTAGGATGGGGAATTTTCATTCTCTCCATTTTCTGGGCACTCACATCAGCATCGTGGTATTCATTTTTGATTAGCGTCATTGGAAGAGCGACGGCTACTTTGGCGAAGCCACGGGTACGACGAGTCCTAACTGGTTTATCTGCATTAGGAATTCTCTTTCTTGCAGCAACTTTGTTGCTCACATCACCACGATAGAACTATCGCCCGAGGGTGTGCCCTGTATTAACCTGCTAGTTCAAGGGGCCAAGCATCAAGGGGTGATGAACTCAGCGGTAAATTCTTTCCATCCTTAGCTTTCAGCGAAATAAAAGTCAGCACATCCTTTTTAGCTAGATTCTTCACTTTACTTAGCTCAATCTCCACATCAGCGTAGTAAATTTTTCCATCTGCACAGTTGGGTGAACAATCATTAATTTGATATTTACCTTTTCCGGTTGCTCCCTTTGCGCTCCACGAGTCCCACTCGATGCCTGCAATAGCGACTCCACCGTCGGCGCAGAATTTCAGAATCGCAGTCGGCTTGTAGTCGATGATCCCGCAGTTAGTCACATAGACCTGAGTTGAGACTGCACGATTAACAAAAGTGTAACCACCAATACCAAGACCTATTAGAGTCGCAAGAAGCGCTATCCAGCCCTTTGCGAATCTAGCTTCTTTAAATGACATGAGCCCACCTCAGTAGCGGCGGCGAATCATTGAGCATATTTTCGCCAATCCATGTTGCACCGTCTAAATTATCGCCCAGCGCTTCTACAAATATGGCATTAGGCAAAGCTTGAGCAATATAACTTTGAATTGTACTTACATACGTGTGGTTACTAGATGGTCCACCTTGGATTGCTATTAATGGTGAATCAACGGATGAGCCGTTGGCACCTGCCCAAGTTGCAATAACGGTATCGGCGAGTAACCGAGCACCTTCGTTACGTATCTTTACAGCAGATTCGATATTCGCATCAGCTGCATCCAATAAAGTTTTAGCAGAGTTGATCGCCAGAGTTGCTGCATCGGCGGCATTCTTAACAGCTAGTGCATAAAATGCATCTATTTGGTTTGCAAAAGCTTCTAGTAATCCATCATTGCTTCCACGCCCTTGGCGGAAAGCTAAAGCTCGAGTGATTGCTAACTTACCTAACCAAAAACCTCCACCCTCATCACCGAAAGTGCTTCCAAGGCCATCTCTGTGTGCGAAAGCTCCATCCTTACCGCCCACCGCAACAACTCCACCACCAATAGTTAAGACAACACCGTTTTGCCCATGCAGTGCACCGATGAATCCAGCTAAACCATCGTCGATAACAGCCACTTTCTGAGTGTTAAAAAACTCCTTGCACAAGTGCGCATAGGCAGTTACGTCAGGAATATCCCCATAGAAGCCGGTACACGATAGGGCCGCAGTATCTGCTGAGAGAGGCTCAAGTAATTCGAAAACTTTTCGCAACGCAAAGAGGGGATCTTCGCCGGCTAATTTACCGCGAGTGGATGTGATGCTCTTATTACCCAAGCGAATACGGGTTCCGGACTGACCTAAGTCGACGCTAAGAACCATAGGGTGAAGAATAGTTGAAAGTGTTGTGGGAAGATAGGCACATGAAGCAATTAGGCGCTGTGATGTCGTCAGAGATAGCCGAGACACCTGCGGTCTTTACTAATATTCTGAGTGATTTATCTGCCTTTGAGAACGTAAAGAACGTCTTAGTCCATGAGAAAATTCAGTCGGTTCTCATCCTGGCGCGCGGAACATCAGATAATGCTGCGCACTTCTTAAAATATTTAATTGAAACTCAGATTGGCTTACCAGTTGGTTTAACTTCGCCATCATCTGTCACCGTCTATAACGCGAATCTGAAGTATTCCAACACGCTTGTTATCGCGATTAGTCAGAGCGGTCAGTCTCCAGATTTAGTACATTTTGCAACCGCTGCACGAGAAGCAAATGCTTATCTCATTGCGATTACGAACGATTCCAACTCACCGTTAGCACAAATCGCACATCATCATTTTCCTTTGTTGGCCGGCCCTGAACTTGCTGTGGCGGCGACTAAGTCTTATAACGCGCAGTTATTGATTTCCTATCTTTTGGTCTGTACATGGACTGGTACAAAAGTTAATGCAATGCAGATCATCGGTGAGGCAACTCGCGTAGCCTCTACGGCTGGCTTAGTCTCTGATGCGGTTGTAAATACCAAACGTGACCATGAAATAGTTCTTTTAGGTCGCGGTTTTGCATATCCCAATGCACGTGAGGCTGCCCTTAAAATTCAAGAGACGTGCAAAGTCTCAGTTCAGGGGCTTTCAACTGCCGATTATTTGCACGGTCCAATATCGGCGCTTACCGAAGAAACACAAGTCTTTATCGTGGCTCCTAGCCATTTACCGGCAGAGTCGATTCTTGAAGCAACAACTAAAATCCGCAAAACTGCAGATCGTATATTTTGGATTGGTAATGGCGGAACGCCAACGGGGGATGACATCGTTTTAGCCGGATCAAACTGCGATGATGAAATAACCTCCACTCTGGTCGATGCCATCGTGCTACAGCGATTTGCTATGGAGTTTGCAGTTGCCTCAGGCTTTGACCCAGATGCACCTGAAGGTTTATCTAAAGTAACTCTCACGCACTAATTAGTTAGCCGATTAGCTCGCGGTTTCGTTTAATTTCACGATCGTGCTTGCACGGGCGATCTAGGTGCGAGTCATAACATGCATCGCATAAGAGAACTAATTGATGGCACTCGGCTTTTTGGCAGTTTCTAAACTCTTTAGTTGGACCATTGCAATGTGCACATTCACCGATTAACTTAGTGTGATCACTGAAATCAATGGTCAGGCGATCATCGAAAGTATACAAAGAGCCTTCCCAGAGTCCGTCATCTCCATAGGTATTGCCATAGCGAACAATGCCGCCTTTAACTTGGTATACCTCTTTGAAACCGCGATTTTTCATAACAACTGAGAGAATTTCACAGCGGATACCACCAGTGCAATAGGTGACAATCGGCCTATCTTTCATATGGTCGTACTTTCCACTTTCAATCTCTTGAACAAAGTCATGCGACGTTGTTACGTCAGGGACTACGGCATTTTTAAATTTACCAATTTTTGCTTCAAAAGCATTTCTACCATCAAAGAACAGAACATCGTCGCCGCGCTCTTCTACTAATTTATTGACTTCTTCTGGGCGCAGGTGAACCCCACCACCAATGACTCCATTAACATCGACCTGAATTTCACCTGGATTACCAAATGCAACTAATTCAGACCTAACTTTGATCTTAAGCTTTGG
>WLHW01000073.1 GCA_009702525.1 Actinomycetota bacterium | reverse complement strand
TCAATAGCATCAATTCGCTCTTGATCATCTGGTGAAATAATCATGATTGCGGAAGTTGCGATAACTGCGACTTTAATCGCTCAATATCGGCAGTTGTCTTTTCTAAACGCTCACGAATCTCTACTACAACATTTTCAGGTGCTTTTGCCATGAAGCCTTGGTTATTTAACTTTACTTCGGCAGTTTGCTTGTCTTTTTCTGCCGTAGCTAAATCCTTTTCAAGGCGGGCACGCTCAGCCACAACATCGATAGATCCTGTCAGGTCGAACTCAACTTTGACTGAACCGATCTCACAGTGCGCACTTGGAGTTATATCACCGAGCTCTAAACGAAGCACAAAGGCCATAGCCGATGCGTAGTCACTGATATGTGCCGGTGCATTAAATCGTGCGGGAATTTTTTGTGAGGCCTTAATACCTTGATCATTTCTAAATCTACGAACATCAGTAATGATCTCCTGAAGCTGACCAATGAGCTTCTCTGAGGCCTTATCTACATGGCCCGTCTGGGCAATTGGCCACTCGGCAATAACTAGAGACTCTCCCCCAGTTAATGTGGTCCACATAGTTTCGGTAATAAAAGGCATCACTGGATGCATAAGGCGGAAAAGTTGATCTAAGACGTAACCAAGTACACGTTGTGTGTTTTCTGCTTTGCCGGTAGAAAAAGCCTCTTTGGAAAGCTCCAGGTACCAATCGCATAAATCATCCCACGCAAAGTGATACATAAGCTCACACGCACGTGCAAACTCATATCGCTCGAGTAGCGAATCAACTTCAGAAATCGTTTCAGACAAGCGACTTAGAATCCATTTGTCGATGGCATTGAGATCACTAATCTTTGGAAGTTGACCTTCGGTTGTCGCGCCATTCATCATCGCAAAACGCGTTGCATTCCATAATTTGGTTGCAAAGTTTCGTGATCCACCAATCCAGTCTTCGGCCAGCGCTTGATCCTTACCTGGATTAGCTCCGCGGGCTAAAGTAAAGCGCAAAGCGTCAGCGCCATACTTATCCATAAATTCAATTGGATCTACAGTGTTGCCTTTTGACTTAGACATCTTCTTTCCAAATTGATCACGAACTAAACCATGCAGTGCAATCGTATGAAATGGTTGAACGCCATCCATGGCAAATAAACCAAACATCATCATGCGTGCAACCCAGAAGAATAAAATGTCATAGCCAGTCACAAGTACTGATGTTGGATAGAACTTCTTTAAATCCGCACTCTCTTGAGGCCAACCTAAAGTTGAAAAAGGCCACAGCGCAGATGAGAACCAGGTATCTAAAACATCTGGATCCTGAATGTAACCATCTGGAGCGCTTTCTCCAGGGCCAACAACTAGAACTTCACCTGCAGGTCCATACCAAACTGGAATGCGATGTCCCCACCACAATTGGCGCGAAATACACCAGTCGTGCATGTTATCGATCCAGTCAAAATATCGTGGAGCTAACTCTTCAGGTTCGATCTTTACTCGACCATCTCGAACTGCATCTCCAGCAGCCTTTGCAAGCGGTGCTACTTTGACGAACCACTGTTTAGATAAACGTGGCTCTACCGTTGTATCGCAGCGTGAGCAGTGCCCTACAGCGTGAACATATGGACGCTTCTCATCCACGATTCGGCTTTCAGCGCGAAGAGCTTCAACTACGGCTTTGCGTGCATCAAAGCGATCCATGCCGTCAAAGCGAGTTCCAGAGCCAGCCATGACGCCGTGCTCATTCATGATGACAACCATTGGAATGTTGTGGCGCATCGCCATTTCAAAGTCATTTGGATCATGAGCTGCCGTTACCTTAACCGCGCCAGTTCCAAAATCCATTTCAACTAGTTCGTCAGCAATAATTGGAATGTAACGATTAGCAAGTGGTAGCAAGACTTGCTTGCCAATCAAATGCTTATATCGGGCATCATCCGGATGAACTGCAACTGCGCCATCGCCCAGCATTGTTTCAGCACGAGTTGTAGCAACCGTTATTTGAACTTCATCATCACCGTAACGTACTTGTACGAATTCGCCGGCATCATCTTGGTGTTCTACTTCAATGTCAGAGAGTGCAGTTAAGCAACGCGGACACCAGTTAATGATTCGTTCAGCGCGATAAATAAGTCCCTGATCATAAAGTTTCTTAAAGATTGTTAATACTGCCGTAGATAATCCTGCATCCATTGTGAAGGCTTCGCGCGACCAATCGACGCTATCACCTAAGCGACGCATCTGATCGAGTATCGCTCCGCCAGACTCGTCCTTCCACTGCCACACTTTTGCTACAAAATCCTCACGTCCTAAATCATGTCGAGTTTGTCCCTGTGCGGCTAATTGTTTTTCAACAACATTTTGTGTTGCAATTCCTGCGTGATCCATTCCCGGCAACCACAAAGCTTCAAATCCCTTCATGCGCTTCATGCGCGTGAGAGAGTCTTGAAGTGTGTGATCTAAAGCGTGACCGATGTGAAGTGAACCCGTAACGTTGGGAGGCGGAATAACAATTGTGAACGGTGGTTTATTAGATGTTGCATCGGCCTTGAAATAGCCAGCGGCGACCCACTTTTCATAGAGAGCGGCTTCGATATCAGCTGGTGAAAAGCTGGAAGCTAGTTCGCGGGACATAGGGAGCAGTCTAGATTACGCGCTCTTCTCCTCTTGACCCTTTTGGCTTCGCGCACGCTTAGGAATATCGCCTGTATGCAGGATGAACTCTGGCTGGACGCCGGTTTCAATACATTCGCGTGTAACTAAAACCTTTGCGATATCGCTGCGGCTAGGTACGTCATACATCACAGATAGCAAGACTGATTCCATAATTGCGCGAAGTCCACGGGCACCTGTGCCGCGAAGAAGGGCTAAATCTGCGATTGCATCAAGGGCGTCTGGAGAAAACTCAAGTGCGACGTTATCTAGATCAAAGAGGCGCTGATACTGCTTAACTAAAGCGTTCTTTGGCTCGGTAAGAATCTGCATAAGTGCTGGCTTATCAAGGTTCTCGACACTTGTCAGAACCGGTAGACGTCCAACGAATTCAGGGATCATTCCAAACTTCAGTAAATCTTCAGGCATTACATCGGCAAAGATATCTTTGCGATTCTTTTCAGCTGAATCTTGCAGTGTGGCATTAAAACCAACGCCGGCCTTTCCACTTCGAGCTTCAATTATTTTATCAAGGCCCGCAAAAGCTCCGCCAACAATAAAGAGAACATTTGTTGTATCGATCTGAATGAACTCTTGATGAGGATGTTTGCGTCCACCCTGTGGCGGAACAGAAGCAACGGTTCCTTCTAAAATCTTTAGTAGGGCTTGCTGTACACCTTCACCAGAAACATCGCGGGTAATTGATGGATTTTCAGACTTACGAGCAACCTTATCGATCTCATCGATGTAGATAATTCCTGTTTCAGCTTTTTTAACATCGTAATCTGCAGCTTGTAGAAGTTTCAGCAAAATGTTTTCAACATCTTCGCCAACGTATCCAGCTTCAGTCAATGCCGTTGCATCGGCGATAGCAAAAGGAACGTTGAGCATGCGTGCCAAAGTCTGTGCCATGAGCGTCTTGCCGCAACCTGTTGGACCCAGTAGCAAAATATTGGACTTAGCTAATTCGATTGCATCATCGCGATTTCCGCCTTGTACACGTTTGTAGTGGTTATAGACGGCAACTGATAATGACTTCTTGGCACGATCTTGCCCAATGACATATTGATCTAGAAATTCAAAGATCTCTTGTGGCTTTGGAAGTTCGGCTAAGCCAAGAGATGTTGCTTCGGAAAGCTCTTCAATGATGATCTCGTTACAGAGCTCGATACATTCATCGCAGATATAGACGCCAGGACCGGCAATAAGTTTTTTAACCTGCTTCTGCGTCTTACCGCAGAAAGAACATTTAAGCAGGTCGCTAGTTTCACCGATTCTTGTCATGGCTAAAGTTTAGATTCTTAAGGGATTGTATGCGTGGGTTTTTACGCCTGTGATTGTTCGCCCTGAGAAGAATTAGCGGGCATTTTCATATCTTTGACTCCTGGAACAAGCAGCACCAGAGCACAGACAAGAACATGGAAAACCGATGCACCGATTAATAACTGTTTTTCACCAAAGAGATTCACGGCCGGGCCGACTAATGCCATTCCCAATGGCATTAAACCGACTGAGCCCATGTGATCAATACTAAAGACGCGTCCTTGTAACTCTCGGGGAACTTCGCGCTGAAGGGCCGAACTCCAAAACGCCTCCCACGGTCCAACTGAGAAGCCAGCTAACAAATAAGCAATAACAACAAAACTCTCTGACACCGGAAATGCTAATGACAAAGGTGCAATAACTACGAGTATCCATACCAAAACCGAGAACTGACCTTGATGTTTAACTTTGAGTTTTACACTTATGATCGCCGAAAGAATTCCACCTACTGAAAATGCTGCAGCTGATAAAGCGAACGCTGTATTAGTTCCAAACTCTCGACGGGTGATAACTGGCAATAAAACTGTTTCGGCGGCTAAAAGAACCATGAGTTGAATCGATGCCATGGCGATCATTGCACCAATCCATGGAATGTCTAAGACCGTGCGCAGACCTTCGCGCATTTCAACCATGAATGGTTCGCGCTCTTTTCTGCCTGCATTTATATCCTCTTTAATCTGAGCTAGAAAGTATGTTCCGAAAGCAAAAGCAACAGCAGTGAAAAGGAAGGTCAATCGTCCGCCTATAAGAAAGACTGATACGCCACCGATTCCGGGGCCAATAATGGAGGCCGACTTTACGACTACTCCACGTGCAACATTGCCAGCTGGCAACTTATCTTCGGGTAAAAGCGATGGCATAATTGCACCAGCCGATGCCGCACCAAATGCATCAAAAATTCCCATTGCAAAAACGAGTAATGCTAAAAATATATGCGGCATTGCCGGAGCTGAAATAAATACCATTGCAAAGACCAGAATCGCTCGCGATAAATCAGCAATAATCATGACTTGTTTGCGTGGCAGGCGATCCGACCAAACACCAG
>WLHW01000072.1 GCA_009702525.1 Actinomycetota bacterium | reverse complement strand
TTTCACGATATCTCTGAATATCAATTGCTTCGGGCTTGGCATCAGTTTTGACGGCACGAATCATCATGTTTCTAGGCGTATGTTCACCGCCAATAAATTCAATGACTTCAACGCGATAGCCCACAATTCGCAGCAATTGTGCTCGCAGTGAATCAGTCAGTAAATCGCCCAAACGTTCTTTCATCAGACCAAATTTAGTAAGCGCACCCCAGGGCTCAGGACTCTCATTCATCTGTCGCTGAATGTCATGGTGACAGCATGGTGCGATTAACATCAATTTTGTCTGACTAGCAACTGCCCATGCAATTGCATCATCGGTTGCCGTGTCACAGGCATGCAGTGCTATTGCCACATCGGCCCTGTTGGCAGTTGTTGATGCGATTTCTTCAGCTTTGAAATTAATTGTCTCGCTGATTCCTAAATTCTGGGCAATTGCATTATTTCGATCACGCGATGAAGTTCGTACGTCAATTCCAGTAACTTGCACAGGTATTCCAATCGTGCGCAAGTATTGATGAGCGGCGAAAGTTAAGTATGCGTGTCCGCAACCCAAATCTACGATTGTTAACGGCATTGCATCGGTTGGTTTATGAATCTGGCCAGCACTAATTGCAGCTTCTAAAGTAGGCACCAGCAAACGTAAGAACTCTTCAACTTGTAAGTATTTATCGTTTTTTGAAGGCTTAATCGAACCTTTATGATCGGCTATACCGACTTCTAATAAGAATGGGTCGCTTGGATCAAGTAAACGTGCCTTCTTTTTATCATGATCTAAACTTTGTTTAAACTCTTTGCTCTCATAATGAACTTGGGCTTCACCGCTCTTGGTAATTCGAATCGAGATCGAACCATCCGTGTGTTCGACAAGAATATGTGCGTATCCGCTATTCAATAATTCAGAGACCGCAAGCAAGTTAGGTTCAATATTCTTAGTTGTCGTAGCTCTACCATCGCTATGGCTGAGCTGTAGATGTACTGTGCCTTTGATGCTAACCGGTCGAAGATCTATACGTTCAAAAAAAGTCTGCATATTTCTGCGCCGCCCAGAAAGTACTGCTCTAACGAAAGTCGTAGGCTCAATAATGTGGGCAGAAGCTTCGCCGAATGCTTCCTCGAGTGACTTAGACATTTGAGGTAAGTCTAACTTCTATTGCCAATCCGCCTAACTGGCTTTGTCGCAAAGTTAATTCACCTTTATGCCATTCAATAACTGCGCTCATAATGCTCATTCCTAATCCACTACCACCGGTATCGCGGGAGCGAGATCTATCGAAACGTTTGAGCCCTTGGACTTTCTCGCCATACGACTCCTTAGGCAGACCCTGTCCTCCGTCCTCGATGACCAGATGAATATGCTTGCCACCCACTAAGGAGACCTGAACGGGCGTGTCTGCTTGTGTATGAATACGAATGTTCGTTAACGCATTTTGAATAAACCTGCGCATATATTTCTCAGATCCAATAAAGAGAACTTCATCCTCGACATTTATCTTCATTTTATGCACCGGAGATAAAGCTTGAAAATCAGCGATATTTTCATGGATGAGTTCTGAAAGCGAGATCAGTTCGCTATCTACACCAGTGTGTTCCCCTAGCTCGGCTAAAATCAATAAATCACCGATTAAGGACTCCATCCTTTTTATTTCACTTTTGAGGCGCGTAAATGCTAAATCCTGATGCTGACTATCTAACTGCTTGCCTTCGAGTAGTTCTGTGTAACCCTTGACCACAGTTAATGGAGTGCGTAGCTCATGCGCCGCATCGCCCAAAAACTCTTGCATTTTTTCACGTTGGGAGCGCTCTAGTGCAAGAGCGCCAGCACGTGAGATTGAGATTGAGATATAAGAAGCTAAAGCGCTAGCAAAGATAATAAAAATTAAGAGGCGGAAAAGATTTTTATTTAAGCTCTTATCAATCTCAGAAAGTGAAGCCGCAATGATAAGAACTTCACCTTCTTGCAACCTAATTTCTTTAGTTCTTAAATGCTCGTTGCCGTCCAAAATAGCGTTTCTAGACTCCTTAAGAACTGTCACTGATCCATCTTTTGTCATGAAAGCCAACGTGAAATCAAAACTATTCTGGTCTAGGCTCAAGAGTGCACTAGTGATGGCATCCGAAGGATTATTTGTAATGTCGCTCTCTACGATGTTCATATGGCTATCAATCATTGAGATTTCTGCGCGGTAAGAACCCCATACGGCGAAACCACCGATAAGGATCGATAATAAAGAGGTAACTATGGCTATTGCTAGTACCTGACGTGTTTTGTTGTTCATCGCCTTTATTTAGGCTCTTGAATCTGAAAACCGACACCTCGGATTGTTTTAATTCCGTCAAAACCGTCTTTATGAAATTTCTTGCGTAAGTATGAGATATAGGTATCAGTTACTGTGCTTTCGGATTCGAAAGTTATTCCCCACACCTCCTCCAGCAAAAGCTTTTTAGTAAGAACACGGCCTTTCTTCTCAACTAAGATTTGTAGAAGTTTGTACTCTGTCGGTGAGAGTTCAACTTCTTCACCTTGAAAAGTTACTAAATGTTGCTCGTCATCAATCGAGATAGGACCGCAGGTCAATTTTGCCGGCATGGACGTAGACTTCATCGAGCGACGTAAAATAGCTTTAATACGCAGAACTAACTCTTCAATGCCAAATGGCTTAATCACATAGTCATCGGCTCCAATTTTTAGTCCTCTAGCAATATCAGCTTTATCTTCCCGCGCCGTCAACATCAGAACTGGGGTTAAATCATTATTCGACCGCAAGCGCTCAACTAGTTCAAAACCGTCCATGAGCGGCATATTTATATCAATGACCATTAAGTCAGGTTTGTGTGTCCGTAATAAAGTTAAAGCCGACATTCCATCACTTGCTTCGACGGTTTCAAATCCTGCAATTCGTAACGTGTCATTTAGAAGTGCGCGGACTCCTGGTTCATCATCGATGATCATAATGAGTTCGGCCACGACCCCACTCTTTCATGCCTGGCGCGCCTTGCCAATAAAATCTCACCTTTTTACTGGCTTTCACAGAGAAAACACAAAGAAATAATGCATTATGTAGCCATGAGAATGACTCGAATGGCAGTGTTAGCTCTAGTACTGTGCACCGCAGTGAACTCAATTGGGCCTGCCTATGCCGATGCCACTCCATCACCAACATCTGATAGCCAAAGCATCATGGCACTCTACAAAGCGGCTTTAAGTAACTATCTCGCCCAAATGAAATTACGCGATCTTCAGCGCATGAAGATTAATCAGATATTCATGAGTTCAGTTAATGACGCTAATCGCACAGCTAAGAGCGCATTGCGTTCAGCTAAAACTCCAACAGCTAAGAGCGAGGTCCTTGCAGTTCAAAAAGCGGCAATAGCACTAGCCAATTCAGTTCGTGATGCTGCCATTCTCGCCATGGGTCAACCGCCAATAGAGCCCGTCAAGCCTACTAATGGTCTACAGGCTTTAGATAAAAGGAAAATAAAATCTGCAAAGGCAACCCCTACTCCATCTTCTTAAGGATTTCTTTCGTTATTCTTTAGGTATGAAACGTTTTAATGTGTGGTTAGCAACAAAAGTGACCGATGGCGTAGCAACAATGTGGTGCGCCTATGTATTTGCAGCAATTGCACTCATATCTCTTCCGAAAGCTTTGCAGTCGGGTGACTCAATCGTCATAGTTTCGTGGGTAGCACAAACTTTTTTGCAGTTGGTACTTCTTTCGATCATCATGGTCGGACAAAAAGTTCAGTCCACAAAGGTTGAAGACACAATAAATGAAACTCATACTGCCTCTCTGGCTGAATTTGAATTAGCTAAAGAAGCGCGAAAAGACGCCCGGACCGAACTTGAAGAGCTGCATAGAATCTCACGCGATATGCACACACTCATGAAAGAGGTTGAGTCTAAGCTCGCTCGCTGAAACGTTACCAAAGCGAAACATTGCAGACCTGCTTTCAGGGTTCTTACATAGATTAATACAGGCCTCGTGGTTTAAGTTCAAGCAATGACATCTTTGCCATGGTGGAAAGAAGCGGTGATTTATCAGATTTACCCCCGCTCATTCTTTGACACAAATGGTGATGGTGAAGGTGACCTCCCCGGAATCACATCCAAACTTGAGTATGTCCAGCGGCTTGGCGTAGATGCAATTTGGCTTAGTCCGTTTTACACATCACCTAATAAAGATGGCGGATACGATGTCGCAGATCCCCGTGATGTCGACCCACGCTTTGGCAATCTTGCGGACGCAAAAAATCTCATTAATCGTGCACATGAACTCAATTTAAGAGTTCTTGCAGACATTGTTCCAAATCACTTTTCTGATCAGCATGAATGGTTTCAGAAAGCACTTCTAGCTGGTCGCGGATCGCCAGAACGTGCACGTTTTCATTTCTATGACGCCAATCCCGATGGAACTCCCCCAAATAACTGGATCTCACTTTTCGGTGGGCCTTCTTGGACACAAGTACCTGATGGACAGTATTACCTCCATTTATTCGATTCATCACAACCCGATTTGAATTGGGACAATGCTGATGTAAAAGAAGATTTTGAAAAAACACTTCGATTTTGGCTAGACCTCGGCGTCGATGGTTTTCGCATCGATGTTGCACACGGGTTAGTAAAAGAAGATATTTTAAAGAACCACCATGATCCACAGGGCCTAAGTAATGCTCTCAGACTTGATTACCCGATGGAGCCAGATGAACGTAATGAGCTGCTTCTTTCAGTTCCATACTTTGATCGGCAAGGTGTGCACGCAATCTACCGCGGCTGGAGAAAGATCTTTGATTCTTATGGCGACCGCGAAATAATGGCTGTTGCAGAAGCCTGGGTCCACCCACCGGTTAATGCAACAAAATACGTTCGGGCCGATGAGCTTCATCAAGTTTTTAATTTTGATTTGTTAACTGCGCCTTTCGAAGCAGCTCACCTATTTGAAGTAATAAATCGCTCCATTGAGTTAAATGCATCTGTACATGCGCTGCCAACGTGGGCGCTGAGTAACCACGACTCCCC
>WLHW01000071.1 GCA_009702525.1 Actinomycetota bacterium | reverse complement strand
TTTTAGGGAACCAGTCTGAGAGAAGGGCGACAGTGGCCTGTGCGGCTGGGACTGGATCGGTGACATCCCATGCCAAAGGAGAGCGCTCGTTCCATGTTTTCTCGAACTCATCAAATCCCGGAATTGATTTAGCGGCCATGGTTCGAATCGGACCGGCTGCAATTAAGTTCACGCGAATATTTTCAGCACCTAAATCTCTTGCTAAATAACGAGATGTTGATTCCAACGCAGCTTTAGCTACACCCATCCAGTCATATTTGGGCCAAGCAACTGAAGCATCAAAATCTAAACCGACCACTGATCCCCCTCCATTAAATAATGGGCGCGCAGCCATCGTTAATGATTTGAGTGAAAAGGCAGAAACATGAAGTGCGGTTGCAACATCCTCCCACTGAGTGTTGAGGAAGTTACCACCAAGTGCGGCTTCGGGAGCAAATCCAATGGAGTGCACCACCCCATCTAATCCATCTGGAAAATGCGCGCGTATGCGAGATTCCAACGCTGCTAAATCATCTGTATTCGTAACATCTAGTTCGATAATTGGTGCAGGCTTTGGTAGGCGAGCTGAAATTCGGGTAGTCAGCGAAAGAACTCGACCATAGGACGAAAGAATCACATCCGCGCCTTCTTCTTGCGCAATGCGAGCAATATGAAATGCTATGGATGCATCAGTTAAGACACCGGTGACTAGAATTTTTTTACCTTGCAGAATTCCCATTAGTGGCCCATTCCTAATCCGCCATCGACTGGAATCAATGCTCCAGTTATATAGCTTGCTTGTGGTGATGCAATAAAAGCGACAACATCTGCAATCTCTTGTGCGGTTGAAAATCTTCCTAGGGGTACTGAACTAGCAATTTCATTCCGGCGTTTTTCGTCCAATGTCGAAGTCATATCCGTCTCGACAAATCCAGGTGCGACAACATTTGCAGTAATTGAACGACTGCCAAGTTCACGCGCAAATGAACGGGCCATGCCTACTAATCCAGCTTTGCTCGAGGCGTAGTTAACTTGGCCGGCAGAACCAGAGGCACCGACAACAGAACCAACAAAAATTAAGCGGCCGCGCTTTAGTTTAAGTAAACCTTTAGTTGCCCGACGTGCAACACGAAAAGCGCCAGTGAGATTCGCATCGATGACGTTTTCAAAATCTTCATCGCTCATGCGCATCACTAAGCCATCTTTTGTGATCCCAGCATTTGCCACAATTATTTCTGGAATACCCCAAGCCGCTTCGATCTGATCAAAGCCCGCATCGACGCTGCTACTGGACGTGACATCCATCTGTACGCTCTTGAAACCAACTGGGGCATCGCCAGAGCGATAGGTCACAACCACATCATGACCCGAAGCTTTCAAGGCATGTGCAACAGCTAGTCCAATGCCGCGATTACCACCTGTGACTAGGGCTAGAGAACTCATATGTGCAAATCTAGTGGCTACCGATAGGTAATCAAAAGATGCAACGCCTACTGCGCGGCAATAGGCTTATGTCATGGCCAAAGAGAAGGAAATCTTCGATATAACAAGTGCACCTAAAGCACTCAGCGCAGATCAATCCTCACGACAAAAGCGATATTTCTTCTCCATGATGATTCGAACCGCCTGCTTTATTCTCACCGTAATTTTGCCAAGTCCATTTCGCTGGATCGCCTTACTCGGTGCAGTTGCACTTCCTTATTTCGCCGTAGTGATAGCCAATGCCGGAAGAGAGACTTTTTCAGCTGGGGCTCATGTAAGCGATGAAAAACCACGCTCTCTTTCTTGAAATAAACTTAGACACATGCAACGCGAGCCATGGGCGATCCGCAAATCACTGATTGCGATTCTGCTTATTGCAGGATGTGTATGGGCTGCCCAATGGCAATACCACCGTGGAGTCGATCGACATGCACGTAATGCGATGATTGAGGCTCACATTGCTCTTGCGCCCAAAGCCCTCGAATTAGTGCGTCACTCTCCACAACGATTTGAATGGCAAAGTGTTACGACGTATGGCGTTTTCGATCCGTCGCACCAAATACTTCTGCGTAATCGATACTCAGAAGGAACATATGGTTTCGAGGTGTTGACACTTTTTACCTCAACTAACAATCTGAAGTTTTGGGTTGATCGCGGGTGGGTGCAAGCCGGTAAAACTGCATCTACTCCCCCAATAGTCTCTGATGTGCCTACTGGAAACGTTGAGATTCGTGGGCGGCTGCGATTAGATACCTCTTTACCTAAAGGATCATTCTTCGCACTTCCCTCGAGTGGAACGTCGCTCGTGCGAGAGCTGAATGCACAATCGCGTCTGCAAACAGAGAGTTTTTACATCGACCTTCTAAGCGGTTCTGAGGCATCCTTGACGCCTGCTGTTCCTGCACAGTTACCAGAACTTAGCGACGGTCCACACATGGCCTATGCACTTCAATGGCTATTTTTTGGAGCTCTTGTAATTTATGGAAGAGTTTTAATTCGTCGATCCCGTTAAATCCTGACGGGTATACAGATCAGCATATAGACCACCAAGTGCAACTAAATCGTCATGCTTACCGCGTTCAACAATTGAACCTTTCTCTAATACTAAAATCTGGTCGGCATTTCTCACCGTACTGAGACGATGAGCAATAACAATGCTGGTTCGACCCTTCAAAGCGCTCTCAAGCGCAGCATGTACAAGAGATTCATTCTCAGAATCTAGATGCGCCGTGGCTTCATCGAGAATAACTACAGATGGAGATTTAAGAAGAAGTCGGGCAATTGCTAGACGCTGCTTTTCACCACCTGAAAGGCGATGACCGCGCTCACCCACCATCGTGTCTAAGCCATTAGGAAGCGAGTCGATGAGCTTCCAAATTTGTGCAGCTTCGCACGCCGTCTGCATCTCTTCTACAGTTGCATCATTCTTTGCATATCGAAGATTCTCAGCGATAGTTTCGTGAAAGAGATGCGCATCCTGCATGACGACGCCGATCGAATCTCTTAAAGACTCCATTGTTAAATCACGGATATCGTGGCCATCAATTGTAATTGCACCACTAGTTACATCATACAGTCGGGGAATAAGCGCACTGATTGTAGTTTTACCAGCACCTGATGGGCCAACTAATGCCGTTAATGTCCCAGGCTCTGCCACAAAGCTTAAGTTCTTAAGTACTTCTCCACTTTCTACCGTCTCTGGCTTAGCAGCAGATTCCAACGATGCCAGAGAAATTTCATTAGCTCGCGGATAAGCAAAACCAACATTGTCGAATTCAACTCGAGGATTTTTTCCAGAGAAAACTAGTGCACCTTCACGATTAGTAACCATGGGATGTAAATCTAAGACTTCGAAAACTCGCTCAAATGAAACCAATGAAGTCATTACATCGATACGAACATTTGATAGTGCGGTTAAGGGACCATAAAGCCGTGCCAATAAAGCGGTAATTGCCAACAAAGTTCCAACTGTGACTTTTCCACTAATTGCCAAGTGTCCGCCGATGCCATAGGCAAAGGCGGTTGCAATCGCAGCAACGCTTGTCAGAGCAATAAAGAACAACCGATTGAGCATGGCGCTTTTGATACCAATGTCTGCAACGCGTCTGGCTTTAGCTCGAAAATTCTCGCGCTCTCTAGCTGGTTGGCCATACAGTGATACCAGTATCGCGCCAGATACATTGAAACGTTCAGTCATCGTGCTGGACATCTCTGCGTTGACATTGAAGGACTCTCGCGTCAAAGCCTGCAATTTACGGCCCACCCACTTAGTTGGGATTAGAAATGCTGGAAGTAAGAGGAGTGCAAATATTGTGATCTGCCACGATAAGACCATCATGGTTACTCCTACTAAGACGAGTGAAACAACATTGCTTACAACCCCAGATAGAGTTGCAGTAAATGCTTGTTGTGCACCGATGACGTCGGAGTTAATTCGGGAGATCAACGCTCCAGTTTGGGTTCTTGTAAAAAAAGCGATGGATTGTTTTTGTACGTGGCCAAAAACCAGCGAACGCAAATCATAAATGAGGCCTTCACCGATTCTTGATGAAAAATAGCGTCCAAGCATGCTCACCAGTGCATCAGCTACGGCTAACAGCCCTACGAAGAGTGCAAGTTTGGTTACCAATTGAGGATTCTTAGGAATGACACCGTCATCGATGAGGCGAAGCAAAAGCAAAGGCGTTGTTACAACTAATGCGGCATCAATAACTACCGTGATGAGAAAAATGATGATGCTTTTTCGGTAAGGTTTAGCAAAGTCGAATATCCGTTTGACGGTACCGGCCTTGAGTTTTTGAGCTTTAACCGATGGATCTGCGGTCATAGAGCGATGAGTCATCCAGATAGCGTGGTTTGACATGGCTATACCTTAGGCAGTTAAAGCTTAAACAGTAAATCCAAGTGCTCGCAGCTGATCGCGGCCATCATCAGAGATCTTGTCAGGACCCCAAGGTGGCATCCATACCCAATTAATTTTTACATCACTTGTCATGCCTGCCAATGCTTGGCGGGTCTGGTCCTCAATGACATCTTGCAGTGGACATGCTGCTGAGGTCAATGTCATGTTCAGAATTGCAATATTGGCCTCATCGACCATCACATCATAAATTAATCCAAGATCGACAACATTGATCCCTAATTCTGGGTCAACAACATCTTTCATAGCCTCAGTTACATCATCTACGCTCGTTGGCATTGCTCTCCCTTGATCAACGGTTGATTCTATTGTGCTTGTGCTTGGATAGATGCATCCTTAAATGCCATCCAACCTAGCAACGAGCACTTCACTCGGCCAGGAAACTTCGATACTCCAGCAAAAACTACTGCATCTTCTAAAATCTCGGGGTCTCCTGCCGATGTTCCCTTGCTGGCCATGAGCTCTGAAAAAGATTTAACAATTGTTTCAGACTCCTCCAGGGACTTTCCGGTCAAGAGATCTGTCATCATAGAAACGCTGGCCTGTGAAATTGAACATCCTTGACCTTCCCATGTTAAAGAAGTAATGACGTCATTCTCCAAAATAATATTGAGAATAATCTCATCGCCACAACTGGTATTTACGTGGCTAACCTGAGCGCTGAATGTTGGGCTCAAGCCTTTGTGTTGTGGATGCTTGTAGTGATCCAAAATCACTTCTTGATATAGCGAATCTAATTCCATCAGAAT
>WLHW01000070.1 GCA_009702525.1 Actinomycetota bacterium | reverse complement strand
TGAGGTCGTACAACTAGGGCTTGCATGTGAAAAACATTGCGGGCCAAGACAGGGGAAAATGTGTCAAAGGTCCGCGTACACGAGTTAGCAAAACAACTCGGTATGGAGAGCAAGGAAGTTCTTGCAAAGCTCCAAGATATGGGTGAGTTTGTAAAATCGGCATCATCGACAGTAGAAGCGCCAGTTGTGCGCAAGCTCATCGAAATGTATCCCGATGCAAAACCAGCTGAAGAAAAGAAGCCGGTCAAGAAAGCCGCAGCTAAAAAAGCCGCTGCCGCAAAACCAGAAGTAAGCGCTGAACAAGCCGCCTCTCTTGCCGCCGAACTTGGCGTTGATATTGAGGCAATAAAGGCTGAACAAGTTCGCGCCGAAGCCTACAAAGCAGAGTTGCAACACAAGGCCGAAGCAGTGCGTGCACAAGAAGATGCACCAGCGACCGAAGCACCAAAGCCAGCTGCGCGTCCAGGTAATAATCCATTTTCATCAAGTGGTGTTGTTCCACGTCCACCACGTCCAGGTAATAATCCATTTTCAACTGGTGGTGCAGTTCCGCGTCCACCACAACGTCCGACAGGTGCGCCTCGTCCAGGAATGAGTGGACCGCGTCCAGGTTCGGTTCGCCCAGGATTTGCTGCACGTCCACCAGGATCTCGTCCACCAGCAGGTGCCGGTTTTCCACCGCGCACTGGTACTGGTGCACCAGCATCAACGTCACCGTACAAGAGCAATGGACCAGCCGCACCAGGTGGTGCACCGACTCGTCCAGGCGGTGGACGTCCACCGCAGCGCGGCGGAGCAGGCGGAGCTTTCGGAAAGAATGCAAGTAAGAAGTCAGGTCGCAAAGCGAAGTCGCGTAAAGCACTTCGCGATGAGTTCGACAATATGCAAGCGCCACAACTGGGTGGCGCAGTTGTTCCGCACGGTGATGGAAAGACGCCTATTCGTATGCGTCGCGGTTCATCATTGGCAGACTTTGCCGACAAGATTGGTGCAGATCCAGCAGCGCTAGTTGCAGCACTATTTCACTTAGGCGAAATGGTGACAGCTACACAATCAGTGGACGCGGATACTTTTGAAATTCTCGGCGTACAACTTGGTTATGAAATCCAAATTGTTAGTCCAGAAGATGAGGATCGTGAACTTCTACAAGGCTTTGATATTGATTTAGCTGATGAGCTTTCAGCCCTTGATCCTGAATTACTAGTTGCACGCCCTCCAGTTGTTACTGTCATGGGGCACGTTGATCACGGTAAGACTTCGCTTCTTGATGCAATTCGCAAGAGTGAAGTTATGAAATCTGAAGCCGGTGGAATTACTCAGCATATTGGTGCCTATCAAATCCACCATGATCACAACGGTACAAACCGTGCGATTACATTTATCGATACGCCAGGTCACGAAGCCTTTACCGCTATGCGTGCACGTGGTGCCAAAGTAACTGATATCGCCGTTCTTGTTGTTGCAGCAGATGACGGCATCATGCCTCAGACAATTGAGGCGTTAAACCACGCACAAGCTGCCGATGTCCCTATCGTTGTAGCTGTTAACAAGATGGATAAAGAAGGCGCTAACGCCGACAAAGTTCGTCAGCAGCTCACTGAATACAATTTGATTGCTGAGGAGTACGGCGGAGAAACTATCTTCGTAAACGTATCTGCAAAATCTGGACAAGGCGTCGACGATCTGATCGAATCTATTTTGCTTACTGCAGATGCTGCGATTGATCTTCGAGCAGTTGCCGATGACAGCGCTCGTGGTGTTGCAATTGAGGCGCACCTAGATCGTGGTCGAGGTCCAGTAACTACGGTTCTTGTACAGCGCGGAACGCTAAAGATCGGTGATGCAATCGTTGCCGGTGGAGCTTTTGGTCGCGTTCGTGCCATGTTGGATGAAAACGGTGATGCGGTTGAAACTGCAGGGCCATCACGACCAGTACAGGTACTTGGATTTACATCCGTACCAAGTGCGGGCGATACATTCTTAGTTGCCGATGAAGATCGAACTGCGCGTCAGATCGCTGAGAAGCGCCAAGCCGCAGAGCGAAATGCTCAGCTGGCGAAAGCTCGCAAGAAGGTTTCATTGGAAGACTTCATGGAGCAGTCCAAGATCTCAACTCTTAATTTAATTCTTAAGGGTGACGTGAGTGGCTCTGTTGAAGCACTAGAAGAAGCATTGATGCAGCTAGATGTTGGCGCAGAAGTTGATCTTCGCGTTATTCACCGCGGTGTTGGCGCAATTACCAAGAGCGATATTACGTTGGCATCGGCTTCAACTGCCGTGGTTATTGGCTTTAACGTTAAGCCAGAGCCACAAACTGCAATCTTCGCTGATCAAGAGGGTGTAGAAGTTCGTTTCTACTCAGTCATCTATCAAGCAATTGATGAGATTGAACTATCCCTCAAGGGCTTGCTCAAGCCAATCTATGAAGAGATTGTCTTAGGAAACGCTGAAGTTCGCGAGATCTTCAAATCATCTAAGGCTGGAAATATCGCTGGATCTATTGTTAAAGATGGAATCATCCGTCGAAATGCAAAGGCACGCATCATGCGTGGCGACCAGATTCTTGTCGATAACCTCACTATCGATTCACTCAAGCGCTTTAAAGATGATGCGACTGAAGTGAAAGAGGGCTTTGAGTGCGGTATTGGTGTTGGCAACATGAAGGAGATTGCTGTTGGCGACACTATTCAGGTCTTTGAGATGCGCGAGAAAAAGCGAGCATAAAGATGAGTCCTTCACACCGCGCCTTAAAAGTAGCCGACCGCATTAAAGTGGTAGTGGCACAACTGCTTGAGACAAAGATTAAAGATCCGCGTCTTGGTTTTATTACTGTCACTGATGCACGTGTAACGGGAGATCTACAACAGGCCTCAATTTTTTACACAGTGCTGGGCGATCTCGATCAACGTGCATCGACAGCAGCTGCTCTCGAGAGTGCTAAAGGTGCACTTCGTTCAGCGTTAGGCCGAGAGCTTGGTCTTCGCATTACTCCTTCATTAGCATTTTTTGAAGATGGACTTCCGGAGAGCGCTAAAGCCCTCGATTCATTGCTTGAAAAAGTTCATGAACAAGATGCTCAAGTAGCCGCGCTTCGCAAGAATGCAACGTATGCAGGGGGAGAAGACCCATATAAAGCCCCACGCATAATCGAGTCGGAGTAAATCATCGAGCACGGATTTCTGGTTGTAGATAAAGAGCCAGGAATGACTAGCCATGACGTAGTAGCAATTGCCAGACGTGCACTAGGCACGCGAAAAGTTGGTCATGCCGGAACGTTAGATCCCATGGCGACAGGAATTTTAGTTCTCGGTTTTAACAACGGTACGCGCCTGCTGCAATACATAACCGACGGTGATAAAACGTATCAAGGCACTGTTGTCTTAGGTGCAGCAACCGTTACCGACGATGCTGAAGGTGAAGTAATTTCCACCGCTGATGTCTCTGCAATAACAGATGCGGCTATCGAGAATGAACTGGCGCGCATGCGCGGAACAATCATGCAACGCCCAAGTTCAGTATCGGCCGTAAAAGTTGATGGAAAGCGTGCATACGATCGAGTCCGTGCGGGTGAAGTAGTTGAATTAGCCGCACGGGAAGTCACGATTAGTCAGTTAGATATTCTTCAATTACGCAGATTAGATACAACGATTGAAGTCGATATCGAAGTCACCTGTTCTGCTGGAACATTTATCCGTGCTATCGCCAGAGATTGTGGGTCAGCACTGGGAGTTGGAGGACATTTAAGTTCACTTCGCCGCAGTCGCGTTGCTGGATTTGGATTAGATCGCGCAATTTCACTCACCCAGTTAAAAAGTGAGCAGTTCACGGTTTTGCCTTTGTCTGATGTTGCCCGTGCAACTTTTAAAGTTCGCGACTTAGGGCTAGATGAACGAAGCGAGCTTTCCTTTGGACGTGCCTTAACTGCCAATCCCACTGATGATATTTATGCCGGCATAAGCGCAGACAATGAATTAATCGCCCTTTTAGCCAATAAAGATGGATTTGCTAAGCCCATTGCTGTGTTCGCTGCGGCTAAGTGAGTAGTGGATAATAGGAATATGAGCGTCGTTGTAATCGGAGTATTTGATGGAGTCCACAAGGGGCATCAAGATGTACTCAACCGCGCAAAAGCTCTGGCCGGTAATGAAAAGATAATCGCACTTACTTTCGATCCACATCCAGCCTCGATCTTTGCGCCAGATCGTGCACCTGCCATGCTCACAATTTTAACTGATCGAATTGAGCTATTGAAGATACATAACGCTGACCAGGTGGCCGTTATTAAATTTACTTCAGAGTTTGCAACAATGATTCCAGAAGATTTTGTTAATAAAATCCTTATTGAACAACTTCATGCATCTACAGTCATTGTTGGATCAAATTTCACTTATGGTCATAAAGCTGCAGGAAATGTAACAACGCTTGCTGCGCACACCGAATTTGAAACAATTGCCCTTGATCTCACACCAAATGATGGGGAAGTGGTTTCATCGACACGGATAAGAAAACTAATTGCCTCAGGTGATGTTGAAAAAGCTCGTGAGCTTTTAACTAGACCGCATCGCTTAGATGGCATCGTTGTGCACGGTGAAAAGCGCGGACGCGAAATCGGTTATCCCACAGCAAATCTTGGTGACTTAGATAATCAATGCATACCTTCTGATGGGGTATATGCCGGTTGGTTAACAGTTGGTATCGATCGTTGGCCAGCTGCAATTTCTATCGGCACTAATCCAACTTTTGCTGGCGTTCGCGCACGGCAAGTAGAGGCCTATGCACTCGACCAGACCGATTTAGATCTGTACTCCAAACGGGCAACGATTGAGTTCGGTTGGCGACTTCGAGATACCTTGGCATTTGATGGCCTAGAGCCCCTGCTTGTGCAGATGGCCAAAGACTGCGCAAAAGCCCGCGAATTGACCGAGCTCTAAAGCCGATTTCACGTATCTACAGGCCCGCTGGTAGCCTATGCATCCAACGAGAAAGCGATTTTCCGTGAGGTACACCGGAAAACCCCGTGATCATCAGATAAATAGGAGCACCACTACATGGCACTAACACCAGAGGCAACAAAGGCAATCGTCGCAGAGTACGGAACGACTCCTACTGATACGGGAAGTCCTGAGACACAGGTCGCTTTGCTATCCAAGCGCATTGAAGAAATCACCACACACTTAAAGACCAACCCACATGACCACCACAACCGTCGTGGTCTTTTGTT
>WLHW01000007.1 GCA_009702525.1 Actinomycetota bacterium | reverse complement strand
TTCATTTGAGGTCGTACAGGGTCCAAAGGGTCCTCAGGCTGATGCAGTAAACCCTGCCTAATTAACACCGCTTTATAAATAACCCTCATCGCCAATGGCGGTGGGGGTTATTTCTTTGGAACGGGTGGAATCTCACCAACTTTTAACTTACGCGCCTCTACTTCTTTTACTGGCGATAAATCTTTTCCTTTTTTCCATGCATCTAAATACTTCCAAGGCAGAACTTCCCCGCGTCGTACCCACCATGTATCGGCCGGTGTTGGCCACGAAATTCCAAAGTGTAAGTGTGGCGATGTTCCGCGCGCACTTCCCGTTGCACCTATTGCACCTAACAGACGTCCAGCCACAACGACGACACCTGGCTCGATGCTGGCAGGGATTGATCGCAGATGAGAACCGTAATAGCGCACACCATCACTACCGATTATCGAGACATAGAGTCCACCGCGATCGATTCCTAAATTCGTTTTCCCACTCCACTTATCAGTTCGATTCACTTCATCAACTATTCCATCAATCGGAGCTACGAACTTGCAACCAGCTTTCGCCAAAATATCTGTGGCAGCGTAATCATGATGAGCATGGGCATAGTTGACGGCGCAATCGGCAACTGGAAATACAAAAATAGGGGCTGCTTGGGCAGGGGCAACACCAGCGAATAATAAAATTAGTGGCAACAAGCGTTTCATCACGATGTAAGGCTATAGGTGAAGACTTACTTTTGAAGCGCACTACGGTCGAGTTTTGCTGTGACAATCATGTGAGGAACCGTAAGTGCCCAAACGATAGTTAAAAGAAACCAGAAAAAGGATTTTTCAACACTTCCCGATAGCCACAATGCAGCGGCAACAACAAAGCTTCCGACCAAAGCGGGTGTTCCCGGTATCACCGCAGAGAAGAAAGCTTTTACAGCACGTTGTGCCTCATATTCTTGCTGGGATTGTGGCAGAACAAGCGATAAGCGCGCAGTATGGCGCATGGCATGCCAGCATCCAAAGTATGTAGCGAATGCAATCAGTGGTGGGGTCAGAATTGCTAATCCGGCAAGCAAAAAGAGATCAATCACATCTCGGAATCTTTTTGTGGCTAGTAATGCACATAGGGCTATAAGAAAAAGAGAAATAACAATTAACCCAAGCTGGTGATCAAAACCCTGATGCCAATTAATAAGCTTTGAATTAACTTCTGCAAGTGCACTAGTACTAGCTGAGTTTATAAGGGGTATGACGACAGGGACCGAACCAAAAGCTAAAAAAACAAAAGTTGTTGGAAGTCGTGAAGTAGTGACACCCTTAAGGCGATCTAGTTCATTGAGAAATGCACTATCCCCTACCCCAAAGTGGATAAGACTCATTAAGACGACTAACTGAAATCCAAAAACATTCCACTTCAGGATCGCAAGAACTGCAACAACTGCAACCACAACATAGCCAACAATAAACAAAACCATGACGCGCTTACTAGTTCGTGGGACTGTAACAAGGTGGTCGAGTGCACCATGAGGTATTCCTACTGCTAAGGCAAAAACAGCGATACCCACCTGCCATGAGAGATCATTTTTATCACTAATGCGAGCGGCTACGAGTGAGATAAGAATTGCCAAGGCGGCGGCCGAAGAAGAGTAAGTACGTACGCGTTCAAATAATTCCAGGCGAGTCTTCAATTCTTTCTCCACTAACTTCTTAGAAACTTGCCTTACAGTATCAAGCATCCATCCAGATTATGAGAGAATTCCCCGTGCTCAAGTTCAGTTATTTAGCGATGCTTATCTTCACTGCAGTCGCATCTTTCTGGCTCGAATTCGCCTTTAAGGTACATATCCTGCGACGCATGAAGCGTGTGCTGCTAAGCCTTCTACCGATCAGTCTCGGATTTTTAATCTGGGATGCCTATGCCATTGCTCAGGGACATTGGTACTTCGACAAAAAGCAGGTCACGGGAGTCAATGGCCCTTTCAACATTCCAATCGAAGAGATTCTCTTCTTCTTAGTTATTCCGCTAGCCGTTCTCATGACGTTAGAAGGAGTAACACGACTGAAACCCAACTGGAAGAATCCGAAGTTACGATAATGATTTATTCAGATATCGTCATTGCAATACTTGTCTTCTCGGTATTTTTCGATTTATTTGGGTTAAAAAACTCGCTGCTCACCAGGCCGCTCTTTTGGTCCTCGTACGTGATTATTCTGCCCTTTCAGCTGCTAACTAATTGGTGGCTCACATCTCGCAATATCGTCATGTATGACCCCCACGTCATTAGCGGTCTGCACATTATGAGCGCTCCAGTTGAAGATTTGATCTTCGGCTTTGCCCTTATTCTCAATATTATGGGGATGTGGGAGTACTGGGGCATAAAAGGAGTGCAAAAAGATTAAGCAAAGAAAGATATCCTTCTACCTTATTCACTTAGGGGCGGTAGCTCAGTTGGTTAGAGCCCGGAACTCATAATTCCGTCGTCGTCGGTTCGAGCCCGACCCGCCCCACTTAGCAGATTTTCTCACTATCCTCGCCACATGGGTAAAACAATCGAATTTTCAAATGCTTCGCTTCAAGGTTCGGGCTATTTAGCTTTGCCAGAAAATACAAATGGTCGTGCGGTAATTGTTATTCAAGAGTGGTGGGGTCTGGTCGGTCACATCACTGTTGTTGTAGACAGATTTGCCAAAGCTGGTTTTGTTGCTTTTGCTCCCGATCTATATCACGGGCAAGCATCGAGCGAGCCTGATATTGCAAAAAAGTTAATGATGGAACTCAAACTCGATAATGCAGGAAAGGAAATTGTTAACTCCGCCCACTATCTCTTATCACTTCCGAAAACCTCATCAAAAACCGTTGCAACTGTTGGATTCTGCATGGGGGGTTCGCTTTCAATTTGGAGCGGAACACTCGATCCTGTCATAGATCGCTGTGTTGGTTTCTATCCAGGATCTTCATGGGAACGTCATGCACCACAGTGGAGTAATTACAAAGGAAAGTTTGCAATGATTCACTGCGCAGAGGGTGATGGAACATCTACAGCACCAGGAATACAAGAAGCGGTTAAAGAAATTAGTGCTGCGGGTGGTGGCATCAAGACATTTGATTACCCCGGAACGCAGCACGCATTCTTTAATAATGATCGGCCAGGGGTCTTTGACCCCACATCGGCACAATTAGCGTGGGAAAGAACCCTCGATTTCTTAAAACCTCAGTCAGAGTAATCCTTAAGAGCCGTTGAGTATTTTTTCGCATTCTATGTTTAACTGAAGGCATGAGCACACTAAGAAAAGTTGCTGTTGTAACCGGAGCCAGTTCAGGAATTGGTGCCGCCACAGCCCTATTGCTTGCCCGCAATGGTTATCGAGTAATAGCCGCTGCCCGCCGTTTAGAGCGTTTAGAAGAACTCGCTCGCCGTAACGAAAATATCGAAGCGCATCTATTGGATGTTACTGATCAATCGAGTGTCGATGCATTCGTCAAGACAATTGCCGGAGTAGACATTGATGTCTTGGTAAATAATGCAGGTGGGGCATTTGATTCATCTTCAATTGTAGATTCAGATCCAGAGATCTGGAAAAAGAGTTTTGATGTGAACGTTGTCGGAGCCTTAAGAATGACCAAAGCAATCGCCCCTTTGATGATTGCGGTGGGTAAGGGTCACATCGTTGTTTTAACTTCAACTGCCGGACATGTTGCTTATGAAAATGGCGGAAGTTATGTTGCTGCAAAGTTTGCCGAGCGATCACTTGCACATACCTTACGACTAGAACTCAACGGGACCCCAATTCGAATTTCAGAGATTGCTCCAGGAATGGTTAAAACAGATGAATTTGCAGTTGTGCGAAACTCGGGAGATACAGTGAAAGCCGCTAAAGTGTATGAAGGTGTAGAGCACCCTCTGACTGCCGAAGATATAGCTGAAAGTATTTACTGGACGGTGAGTTTGCCCTCGCATGTAAACATTGATTCAATAATCATCCGCCCAGTAGCTCAGGCAGCAAATCACAAAATCCATCGAACAGGAAAGTAAAGCTTAAAAAATATCAAGCACGCTTTACACAAATCTAGAGGAGAAGCAGATGGCCGTAGCTAGTAAAAAATGGACTGCGCGCGATGCCAGACACTGCATTGTGATTCCCACGGATCTTGATCACAAGTATTCGCGCGGCGTACTTGGCATCATTACGGGCTCGGCTCAATACCCAGGTGCCGCAGTCCTCTCTACTAGTGCAGCTGCAGCAACTGGCATCGGCATGATTCGTTTTCATAGCTCTTCAGGACTTGCCCACCTGGTGCTGCATACAACTCCTTCAGCAGTAGTGCAGCCTGGAAAAGTTAGTGCTTGGTTATTGGGTTCAGGCATAGATGCTAAAAAATACTCAGATATAACCACCTGGCTGCGTCACCGTTGGTTCAAACTTGCCAGCTTACAAAACGTTCCGACAGTTTTAGATGCAGGGGCACTGTATTTAACCGGCTCGCTGGACCAACCAACTTTGATCACTCCCCACAGTGCTGAACTTTCTAAGCTGCTGACAGCTCGGGGCGTGCCGGTCACTGTAGAGGCTATAGAAGGAAACCCGCAGAAATGGGTTACTACAGCCGCACAAACCTTGGGCGTTACGGTCTTGCTTAAAGGTTCACGAACATTTGTGGCAAATGACCAACTGTTAATTGAATTACCAGTTGCAACTCCATGGCTTGCTACTGCCGGTTCTGGCGATGTTTTAGCGGGAATCATTGGCGCGCTTGTAGCAACTAATACCATCACAATTTTAAATGACACGAATCGTTTAGCTCATGTTGCGGCAACAGGTGCATACATCCATGCACGTGCAGCTTCCAACGCATCTAGGGGTGGCCCTATATCTGCCGAAATGATCGTAAAAGAGATCAGCGGTGCCATCTCTCAATTACTGAAATAGATTTTTAATTCTCTCTTAATGTAGCGCGTTGGACTTACTCTATAAATATGAATGAGCGAGTTCTAGTTATTGTTGATGATCCATTTGAATCAACAACACTTGTTGCCGCACTGCAAATGCATGAAATTGACGTCATAGGTGAAGCAAGAAATGAAGCAGTTGCGCTAAATATACAGCGACGATTAAATCCAGATGTAATTCTCTTAGACATGCACGTCGCAGGAGTTTCAGCGATTCAGATTGCAATAAATCTACGTAAGCACAATCCCCTTGTTGGAATAGTAGTGCTTGAGAGCTGCGTTGACTTACGTTTAATCGGTGACACTAATCGAGCGATACCTTGTGGAACTAAAGTTGTTCTCAAAGCATTGGCGAGTGACCTCAATATTTTATGTACTGCAATTAGTAACTCAACTAATTCGGCCTCAAGTAAGGATGAAGTTGAATGGATACATGGCAGCTCTTCTTTAGCTGAAAAGGGAATCCAAGATTTAATGGCACATTTGACCGATCTACAGGTTTCTACGCTGCGATTAGTTGTTGGTGGAATGACAAATGCGCAAATAGGCCGTGAACATTTCGTGAGCGAAAAATCGGTTGAACAGATTATTTCTCGGTTAGCACTAGTTCTTAATCTGCAGCCAGATCGCACTAAGAATTTGCGTGTGCAATTAGTTGGCGAGTATTACAAGTGGCTAGGCGCGCCTCACCACTAACTACCAATACTCACAAGAAACTTCGATAAAGTTTGCCGCTATGGAACTCGCCGAAATCCGCACGCACTGGAACCAGATACTGGACTTAGTGCTCGAGGAAGACCGAATCGCTTGGTTGGCATTTTTTGATGCTCGATTGGCTGATTTCGATGGCACAGTCTTAACGCTTGATTTCTCAGATAGTCGAAAATTTGGATCAGCTCACGAGTATTCAGAGACTCGAGTTAAGCAACATCAACTTCTATCTAAGGTCATAAAAAACTGTCTCAACGTAGAGATTAAGATTACTGAGATATGAAATTCAAACATTTCATAGTGGCACTCGCCCTCGCGCTCTCGCTGATTGAAATGCCATCTAGCACGGCTGCGACTTCGCAACTTTCTATGTCACTGAAGCAGACACCTTCTGCATCTGAAGCATTACTTACTTTTTATGGGACGCTCTCACCTGCTAAATCTGGAATCAATGTCTACATTTACGTTAATTCAAGTGGTTCGTGGGCCCAGACTAGATTTAAGAGCAAAACCACTAAAGCTGGCACCTGGAAAATTGAGGCGTTGGCAACAGCCCTAGAGGCAAAAGTTCAATACCGGGCAAGTGCGCTCGTTGCCGGGAAAAAAATTATCTCTCCTGTTCGCACAATCACGATTAAACAAACCCCCGAAATAACTCAAGCTGATCCTGCGTTAGTGATAACCCCTATGGGACCAGGTGGACGAATCCATGGCGCTGATATAAGTCGCTGGCAACATCCAAATGATAAGACCATTGATTTTGTAAAAATGTATGACGCAGGTATTCGTTTTGTCATGATTAAAGCATCTGACACTCGGGAAAGCGCTGATTTAATATCTTTGAAGTATTTAGTTATGGATCACAGCGCCGCTCAAGCCGCCGGTATTTATACTGGCTTTTATCACTATGCGATCTTGCCTGATATCAGCGATAGTGAAGGCATCGTCCGAGATGCAACTGCGCAAGCACAAAAAGCTATCTGGAGATTGGCTTCTATCGGTGGATATACGCAGCGTGATCTTCCATACGCATTGGACCTAGAGAACAAGTGTGTAAGGCTTTCAACTTCAGGGGCCTGTCAGAAATATGCAACCCGTAGCGCTGTCACACTATGGGCAACTACGTTCTTGCGCATTTTGAAAGAGAAAACGGGCAAAGTTCCGATTTTGTATTCGTACTCAAACTTCCTAGAAAGCTCCATGAATCGCAATGCAGAGCTTGCGCAATATCCACTGTGGCTCGCGCAATATGCAATTGATCCGTTTAATCCAGTTAATCAACCTGGACTCAAAGCAAGTGGTTGCTATGTCCATTCATGGACAGGGGCTAACTGCGATTCCCAATGGACGATGTGGCAATACACATCGTGTGGAATTGCACCCAAGTATGGCGTCCCCGGTTCTCGCTTGGATCTGAATCTATTTAGAGGTTCAGCTACGGACTTCTTAGGACTTGTTCAGGGAAGTTGGACACCACAAGTAGTTGATTTAATGCCTACAAATGAAGCCAGTACATTAACCGTCAATAGATTATCTGCCTCGACAACCAACAAATTAGTTACCTTTAACGTCACTGTCGTGCGCCCAGATCTGACTCCGGTAGTAACTGGAAGTGTAAAACTTGTATTTGATCCCATCAATACGCCAGCAAATAAGCCAATTCAGACTGTGCTGAGAGAAACAAGTGGGTCGTGGACACTTGCCGTTAAAAACGTTACAGCAGGTACCTACTCTGGGAACATCGTTTACACGGACGTTTCTCAAACACATGCTCAAAGTTTTGCACCAGTGATTTTTACGGTGGTGCAGGGTCCAACTCCAGCACCTACGCCTACAACAACTGCTAAAGCAACGCCTAAACCATCATCGGATGGTTGTGCCAAACAGATTAAGAACTAATCTTTTCACTTTCAAAAAGCATCTCATCTAATGCAGTTTTTTCACGCTCAACTAGATCCTCGTATGAGGTTACTGACTCTCTGCGATCTTTTGCAGACCATTCAAGTACAGGTGCGATGATTGCGGCAATATCTCCAGCTAACTCAACTCCATGGTTGATCGCCTCAAAAGCGATTCGTGTTCGGCGAGAAATAACATCATCTACTGTTCGCGCGCCTTCGTGACTTGCTGCGTAATGAACTTCAGCTTTTAGGTAAGGAAGATCTTTGTGTAGCTTCTGCGCTAACGAAGGTTGGCTACCAATGAGATCCAAAATCTCACTAATCATCGAGCCATACCGGTTAAGTAAATGTGAAATCGTCTCTGAATCAAGGCCACTTTCTTCGGCGATTCGCTCACTCTGTTGGACTAATGCAAAGTACCCATCGGCTCCAATGAGTGGAAGTTTTTCTGTTACCGACTCTGGAGTTAGCTTACGGAGCTGATTGACTGCTAAGTCAATAACGTCTTTACCCATAACTCGGTATGTGGTGTATTTGCCACCGGCAATACTCACAAAACCAGCCGCCGGACGATCAACAGTATGTTCGCGCGAAAGCTTTGTTGTAGCTGAGCCCTTGTTATTGGCAACTAATGGTCGCAAGCCTGCATAAACCCCAATGATTTCCTCGGTTTTTAATTTCGGCGTCAGGACTCTGTTAGCTTGATCAAGAATATATTGAACGTCCTCACGTGTAGCAAAAGGTTCAGCACGGTCTCCTGTATATGGCGTATCAGTAGTTCCGACAATCCACTTATCGCCCCAAGGAATCAAAAAGAGAACAGATACTGGTGTTTTTAGAATAATTCCAGCGTTAGATTTGATCGCAGAGCCTGGCAAAACAATGTGGACGCCTTTACTCATTGTCACGCCATAGCCAGCCTTTAACTCAAACTTCTCATGCAGTTCATCGCTCCAAATTCCAGCACACATTACTGTGACTGTGGCCTTTATTGATATTGATTTTCCGCTTACTAAATCTTTTGCTTTAACTCCGACGACTCGCTTGCCTTCTCGAATTAAAGAATCGGCGCGAACTCGGGTTGCAATTATTGCGCCATGTCTTGCGGCAGTACGTGCAACTGAGAGCGTATGACGTGCATCATCGACTTGAGCATCAAAGTATTTGATTGCACCCATGATGATGTCCGGACGCAGCGATGGTGCAATCTCATTAATCTGTCGCTGGCTAATATGTTTGTGCCAAGGCAATGCTCGCTGGAAGCCGCGCAGTGCGTCATAGAGAGCAAGACCTGCACCAACGTATGTGCGCTCTTTGAATTTTTCAGTTAGCGGAAAGAGAAACCCAACAGGCTTAACTAAGTGTGGGCATAGAGTCGAAACTAATAACTCTCTTTCATGCAAAGCTTCACGTACTAATTTAAAGTCATACTGTTCTAAGTATCGCAAGCCGCCGTGAATTAACTTGCTGGATCGGCTTGACGTTCCTGCAGCGATATCCTGCGATTCAATGAGTGCAACTTTTAAGCCGCGAGAGGCGGCATCTAAGGCTGCGCCTACTCCTGTAACTCCCCCACCGATTACGAGAACATCAAAGTTTTCGCTGCCTAATTCGGCTACAGCACTGTGACGTTGCTCGGGGCTTAGCTGGGATAAAAACATGTGCGTTGCATCTCCATAACGGGTTTTGTAGAGTTAAGCCTAACCCACCTTGGAAAAGGAATGCACACCATGACCTACATCGGCAGTTTGGACCAAGGAACCAGTAGCACCCGATTTATGATTTTTGATCACTCGGGAAAAGTTGTGGGACAACATCAATTAGAGCATCGCCAGATCCTGCCGCACGCTGGCTGGGTCGAACACGATGCTGGCGAAATTTGGGATCGCACCCAAGAAGTTATCGCCGGGGCACTCAAACAGGCCAATATTTTGGGTTCAGATCTAGCCGCGATAGGTATAACAAATCAGCGTGAGACTACGGTGGTCTGGGATATCACAACTGGCCGTGCGCTATCGAATGCAATCGTGTGGCAGGACACACGCACCACTGAATTCCTGTCCACTTTAAGCGACCAGGAAAAAGAGAGTATTCGCTTCAAGACTGGCCTGACTATTGCGCCCTATTTCTCTGGCAGCAAAATGAATTGGCTCATCAAAAATGTCCCAGCAGCAACTTCGCCCAACGCCCGATTTGGAACTATCGACTCCTGGCTCTTGTGGAACTTATCTGGCGGAGTTCAAGGCGGTGTGCACGTTACTGATGTTACAAATGCTAGTCGAACATTATTGATGAACCTTGAAACCTTGAACTGGGACCACGAGCTTTTGGAAATATTCGGAGTACCCCTTAGCGCGCTTCCAACTATCAAATCCTCATCCGAGCAGTACGCGCTCACAAATCCCCATGGGCCTTTCGGTAGCGCAATTCCAATCGCGGCAATTCTGGGAGATCAACAAGCTGCAATGGTCGGTCAAGTGTGTTTTGATCGCGGGGAATCTAAAACAACATATGGAACTGGAAATTTTGCTTTGCTCAATACTGGAACTCAGATTGTTAGATCTAAAAATGGATTGCTGACTACAGTGTGTTTCAAATTTGGTGATGCACCTGCACACTACGCACTCGAAGGCTCTGTTGCAGTAACCGGATCTGCAATTCAGTGGCTGCGTGATCAATTGGGCATTATCTCTAACGCCGCAGAAACTGAGCATTTAGCTTTAACCGTTAATGACACTGCAGGTGTTTATTTCGTTCCAGCATTCTCTGGACTCTTTGCGCCATATTGGCGCAGCGATGCGCGCGGCGCGATTGTCGGCCTGACGCGTGCTGCAACTAAAGCACACCTTGCTCGAGCTGCTCTTGAGGCTATTTGCTATCAAACACGCGATGTTATGGATGCCATGGTTGCCGATAGCGGAGTTCCTATGTCTGAAATGCGAGTAGATGGCGGGATTACTGCTAACTCATTGTGTATGCAGATGCAGGCCGACATCATGGGCATCGATATTTCACGTCCACTTGTTGCCGAAACAACTGCATTAGGTGCAGCTTATGCAGCCGGGCTCGCGGTTAAATTCTGGTCATCACCTGATGAGCTTCGATCACAATGGCAGGAATCGCGAAGATGGGCACCCACTAGCAGTGCTGAAACTCGTGAATCTGGTTATGTGCAGTGGAAAAAAGCAGTTGAAAGAACATTGAATTGGGCTGATTAAAGCTTCGTAATCTCAATCAAGAACGCATTAGCTGGAGCAAGAATTGGCGTGCTCACTCCAACGTGCGCAAGTACCGCACCTGAAAGTTCAATCCCCTTCATCCATTCTGGTGGTGAGATCAGCATGTACCGCGGAGCGCCTGCAGGAAAGACTGCTTTGACTTGATATGTTGCATTTAAATCTAGCCCCGGAAATTTCAATGCTGCGGGATGAATAACACCAGTTGGTGTGAGTTGGACATAGGCAAAGATTGCTTGAGACTTATCCGCAGATGCAACACCATATAAATAACCATGATCATCAGGGTAATCAACACGAATTGATTTTCCAGAGTGCAATAAGGTGCGATTTTTTTTATAATATGTTGCCCACGTCTTTAAGTATGTACGTTCCTCTGGAGTCACCTGAGTAATATCCCACTCGATTCCGGCATGGCCAAAGAGTGCAGTAACTGCACGCATTGAGAGCTCAAGTGTTCGGCCAGTTTGATGACCATGTGTTGGGCCAATATGGGTTCCCAGCATCTCTGGCGGAATAACTTGCCCGGTCCACCTTTGAATACTTTGACGCTCCAGTGCATCATTGTTATCGCTAGTCCAGAAACGATCGACATAATCGATAACTCCTAAATCGATTCGGGCTCCGCCCGATGCACACGATTCAATCTCTAAAGCTGGGTGACGTACTTTTAGTTCGGCAAATAATTTGTAAATCGCCTGAGTTTGGCGACGCACACCGGCATGACCTAAATGACCAGCATCGACTAATACGCGATTGTGATCCCATTTAATATAGGCAATCGAATGAGCGGCAAGAATCGCCGAGGTCTGCTCAAGTACATGACTAAATGCCGCTTCGTGTCCTAAATCCAAAACTAATTGATGACGCCATAGAGGAGGAACCCGATCGCCCTCATGCAAAATCCATTCAGGATGAGCGCGATAAAGATCTGAATCCGGATTGACCATCTCGCCTTCAAACCACAGCCCAAACTCAATTCCCTCAGCTTTTATGTAATTTATGATCGGTGTTAAACCTTGTGGCCAGACTTCATTGTCGATAACCCAGTCACCTAGACCCGCGCGATCATTTCGTCTTGAATGAAACCACCCATCATCTAATACAACGCGTTCGATACCTATATCGGCAGCAACGTCAACCAGTGCCTTGATTTTCTCTTCATCGTGGTCAAAATAAACTGCTTCCCACATATTCAATGTTAAGGGGCGGGGACGCTGAGGATGATTGGAGCGTGCACGAATATGTTCGTGATAAGCCGCACTAATGCCATCTAAGCCTTGTTCTGAAAAGACTGATTTGAGTAATGGTGCTTGATAACTTTCTCCAATAGATAGAACAATTTCACCTGGTAACAAAAGCTCACCAGCCCCTGTTGACTGCTGGCCATCAAAGCCTCGTTCAATCACGTACTGAGAGTTTCCACTCCATGCAATGCTAGTTGCCCAAGCGCTCCCTGATTGAAATGTCGTGCTAGAACTTAATGCAATATTTGCGATTGAGAAATTATGCCCGCTTCGGCCTTCACGCGATTCGCGAACCCAAGTACCAATTGCGATATCTCGTCTTTGTGGTTGGCGTTCATTTGACCAGCGTCCTGCAAAATCTAAACTTTGTTGGGCTTCTTGAGGTAGTGGTAGCCAATGGACAAATTCATTGAGAGTGTAGTTACTCTTACCAATATTTTTTACATAGGCGCTTTGAGTTAATACGCCATACTTATCTAGATCAAATACAATTCCAACTTCTAGTTCTGCGTGAAAATCTCGTAGAGTGATTGCACAGTGATTGTGGTTATGATGAAAATCGGTTACTTCAAACTTTGTTGACCAGGCTTTTCCATCTCGGTGCCCCGATAAAGCTGGACGACCTAAAAATCCGCGTGAACTTTCTCGCATAATTCCGGCGAATTGAGCTTCATCCCATGAACTATTACTAATAGAAGGTGTGCTGGCAAAGCCAACTTGCGCTATTTCGCCTGTGAGAGGCGCGCCCCAATGACGAATTACCAAGGCGCCATCGACAACTTCGAGGAGTATCGAGGATGTTGGTGCGCTCAAAAGTGCAGATTGCTTGCTCACAAAGGTAGAGTAACGACACTATGGCGCAGAGTAAAAAACTATCGGCTGGCATAACGCGTAATAATCGCGAGATGGCTGATGGGCGCACTATTCGTTACTACGACACTGCCGGTCAAACCCGTACCGCGCCAGATCTGCGTCCAGTAGAAACCCAGCCAGAGATTGGTGAGTTGCGCTTAGATCCCTTGGTAAATGAATGGGTAGCAATGGCAGCTCATAGACAGGGTCGAATCTTTTTGCCGCCTAAAGAGTTGTGTCCCCTGTGTCCAACAACTGGTCAACTACTTACTGAAGTTCCCGAATCAGATTTTGAAGTCGTAGTCTTTGACAACCGCTCACCTTCACTGCGTCCACCAACTGGAGATTGGGCGTTGCCAGATCAAGTTGGGCCCGATACAGATTTAGGCACCGCAGCTGGAAAGTGTGAAGTTATTTGTTTTACCGCAGATCATGGAAAGTCTTTTAAAGATTTAACTGCCTCGCGTGTGCGTGTGTTGCTGGAGGCTTGGATTGATCGTACAGAAGAGCTTTCATTATCACCGTATATCGAACATATTGCTCCATTTGAAAATCGAGGCGAAGAGATTGGCGTAACTCTTTCTCACCCACATGGTCAGATTTATGCCTACTCATATCTTCCGCCCCGCGTAGAAAAAATGTTAGCGGCGGCTAAAAAGTATAAAGAGTCCAATGGAAAAGTTTTATTCGATGAAGTGTTAGCCCGTGAGATTCGAGATAATGAGCGCATAATTTCCCGAAATGATCGCTGGATTGCATTTGTTCCTTACGCCTCGCGTTACCCATTTGAAATTCACGTTGCGCCATTGCATCCAGTTGCTGATTTGACTGGGTTAACTGACGCCGACCGCGAAGCGTTTCCAGAGATTGCACTTGATGTGATGAAACGTCTTGATGGAGTATTTGGAATTGAAATGGCCTACATCGCGGCCTGGCATCAAGCCCCGGTTCGGACCGGTCGGGATTTACTGCGACTGCACTGGCAAATAACAAGTGTCCGACGAGCGCCAGGAAAATTAAAGTATTTAGCGGGATCTGAATCGGCCATGGGTGCATTTATTATGGACATGCGACCAGAGCAATCAGCTGCTCAGCTTCGCGAAGTCACTGTGTAATCATGCGGGTTTTAGTCACCGGTGGAACCGGTTATATCGGCTCAACTGCAGTAGAGATCTTGAGTAAAAAAGGTTTCGAGATTTCAATTTTAGATGATTGCAGCACCGGCCACGCCGATAGTGTGCCAACCGGCGTGCGTTTTATACAAGGCTCATTGCTCAATAAATCCGATATCGCAACTGCCCTGCATGATGTAGATGCAGTAATGCACTTTGCTGGAAAGTCTCTTGTGGGCGAATCCGTTGAAAAACCAGATTTGTACCATTTAGTAAATGTAAATGGAACTCGCAATTTGTTAGATGAGATGAAGAATGCCACGGTAACCAAAATAGTTTTTTCTTCTTCGGCTGCAACCTACGGAGAGCCAGATGTGATTCCTATTCCAGAAAGCGCGTCAACTAATCCAACAAATCCTTATGGCGCAACTAAATTAGCTATCGACACCATGATTAGTAGAGAATCACAAGAACAAGGAATCTCTGCAGCATCTCTTCGCTATTTCAATGTCGCTGGTGCACTTAAAAGTGATAGAGGTTGGTTAGCTGAGCGCCATAATCCGGAGACTCACCTGATTCCAAATGTCTTGCGAAGTACGCACGCTAATCCGGTAAAGATTTTCGGTAACGATTGGCCAACTGCCGACGGCACATGTATTCGGGATTACGTACATGTAATTGATCTAATTGATGCTCATATTAAAGCCCTTGACTCTCTCACCGTTGGGGTCCATGAGATTTATAACCTCGGCAGTGGCGATGGCTACTCAGTTCGCCAAGTTGTGGCGGCGGCGGCTCTGGCAATTGGTTATGAAATTCCTACAATAGATTCACCACGTCGTGCGGGAGACCCTGCAATTCTTATTGCCGATATCAATAAGGCAAAGGTGCACCTTGGTTGGACTCCAACTCGCGGAATTAATGAGATGGTTGCCGACACGTTGGCATCTTTTGCTTAGGCCAATAAATGTCACACATTGATAGAAAATTCGTCGATACTTTCGGCCAATCCCCTGACATCGTTGCGTCGGCACCTGGGCGAGTAAATCTCATAGGTGAACACATCGATTACAGCGATGGCTTTGTTCTACCCTTTGCAATCGCAGATCGAACATATGTAGCAATTCGAAAAAGACCCGATCGATTGGTACGAATTGCATCTGTACAGCGGCGAAACAAGATCGTCAGCGCCAAATTAGATGACATCGAACCCGGTCTCAAAGGTGAATGGGAGCGATATGCCCTTGGCGTGATCTGGGCAATGGGAGTAAAGCAGGGTCTGGATGTACTGATCGACGGTCATGTTCCATTAGGTGCCGGACTCTCATCTTCTGCGGCCCTGGAGTGCAGTATTGCCACTGCACTCAACGACTTATTCTCCTTGGGTTTTGATCTTCAATCACTTGCACGCTTAACACAAAAAGCTGAAAATGATTACGTTGGGGTGCCCTGCGGAATTATGGATCAGTCGATTTCACTCATGGCACACACTGGCTCCGCGCTCCTGCTCGACTGCCGTGATCTGAGTTCACGTCATGTAAATTTTGACGTTGCCTCAAGCGGGCTTGAACTTTTAATTATTGATACCCAAGCCCACCACTCCCTCACCGATGGTGGTTATGCCCAGCGTCGACAATCCTGCGAATCGGTGATTAAGAAACTAGATGTGCAATCTATGCGAGAACTTACTTTTGAAAAACTAAATGCCTCAACGGATTTGCTCACTGATATTGAGTTCATTCGTGCACGGCATGCAGTTACTGAAATTGCCCGAGTTCATAGCGCAGTTCAAGCCCTTGAGGCTAAGAATTTTGTAGAACTGGGAAGATTACTTAACGCCTCGCACGCATCACTCAGGGATGATTACGATGTTTCATGCCCTGAACTCAATTGCGCGGTTGATGCTTCGATATCAGCAAGTGCACTTGGAGCACGTATGGTTGGGGGCGGTTTTGGTGGTAGCGCGATAGCACTTATAAAAGCTAGTGCAACCGCAGATACGATTCATCACATTGAAAATGCATTTAAAAAACTAAACTTTAAAGCCCCACGATTTTTTACTTCACTGCCCAGTCAAGGTGCCGAAATTATGCAACGGGGCTAATAGAAATAACTTCCACTCCACCAATTGAGTTAAGCAAATCAAGCAAATCAGTTGGATCACTTCCTGGAACTGCGACAGTAATATCATCAAAGCCACGGCCATCTTCAGATTTCAAAACGACTAGCTCTCGAATATCGCCTCCAGCTGCTCCAATAGCAGAGGCCAATAAGCCAAGAGAGCCAGGGCGATCGGGCAAAGCTACGTTAAGTCGAAATAAGGCCATGCGTAAATCTTACTGCCTCTTTATTCTTAAAAATTACGCCAGTACTACCCACGCGCCGTCAATAGCAACTTTTACCGAACGAAGTGGATTTTGAGCTGGTCCGATAACTACTTTCCCAGACTTAAATGGATCGAATTGAGCACCGTGGCAGGGACAAGCCAGAGTTTTACTGCTGCTTGAATACCCGACAGTGCATCCTTGGTGAGTGCAAATTGCTGAGTAAGCAAAGACACCGTTTTTCGTTCTAAATAAAACCACTGGCTCACCGTTTGCAAGAACAAAGTTTTTGGTTGAGCCAACCTTGAGAGAAGCGAGTTTCATCACTTTGGTTTTACCCGATGCTGCGGCACTCTCTTGCACCACAGCTGGGGTGAAGATTCTGCCTACTCCGGCGAATGCAGTGGCTAGTGCAGCGATGATTCCGATTCGCAATACTCCGCGACGTTCAAAAGACATTGAAAAGCCCTTTCGTTTATTTCTGATCATGAGTAAGTAACTGAGCCAAAGAATCGCATAAGCAGAATCGCTGGCTAAGAAATAGGGATGAGCATGAAAACTACTTGCAAGCCATAGACCCACTGACATTGAAAACCCACCAAAGGCTGCAAGTGTTGGTGTAACCCATAGAAGCGTGGCTAAACCTATTGCAAACTCAGAAAGCATGACGAATATACCCACTTGCATTGAGTGCTCAATTAACTTGTTAAATGCAAAGCCAACCGGAGATTGTGTGGAATATCCGGTTAGCTGTGTTCCAATGAAGCTAGAAGAACCTCGCGTTAAAAACCCAGCATCCGTCGCCTTATTCCACCCTGCATAGATCCATGTAGCCCCAAGCCACAGGCGCATGATACGAAGTGCTGGTGTTTGGTTACGCCATGAATTTGTGGCAGTTCTAAGAAATGTTTGGATGAGAGACATATGCAGGATAATAAAGGTTGAACCTGTGAAAATGCCCCGCTAAAGCTCCCTGACTTGGATTCGAACCAAGAACCTGCCGGTTAACAGCCGGCTGCTCTGCCATTGAGCTATCAGGGATCAATGAGTACGAGCGCAAACTCTAGCGCACGCGGGCAGAGTTACGAAAATTGAGGTTTTTACAGCCCACCGAGGGCTAAATCATGCAGAGTTCGGCGGGTACTTTCCAAGGCTACTAAAGCACTAAATGCTGCGTTGTACTCAATCTCATTTTCTACAGGATTTAAACGTTGAAGACTAGATTTCAATGCCGCGATCGAGCGTGAGATTGCAACCTCGCGCAATCTGGCCACAATACTTTCGATGTAGACAGCGGTTGGCTTACCATCTGCGCGAATGGGCTCGACAGTCAACTCTGTAAAAATGGTTGCAATCTTCTCATCCGCAATATCTGTGTGAGAAATTTGAGGGTGCTCATCAATTGTTTTTCGCATCTCTCGATAAGCCGGATGAGTAAAAGCATCTGCTTCAATATCGGCCCACAAAGTTCCGGTAAAAAGTTGAGGTTCTTGCAAGCGCGACTTTAAGACTTCACGCTCTAAAATCAAACGTGCGTCATGTGGATCAGGGCGCCAATTATTGTCCTCGCTACTAGGTTCAGAAACATCTCCAGTCCGTGGACGAGCTTTTATACCCTGTGCTACCGCTGCTGAAACGATTTCAACTTCAACACCTAACCAGCCTGCTAATAATCGTGTGTATTCAGGACGCAACGACTTATCGCGAATTTGAGCGACTAACGGTGCTGCTGCATTGAGAGCATTGACACGCCCTTCAGCTGAATCAAGTTTGTGATGGGCCAACTCGCTTCGAATTGCAAATTCAAATAGGGGGACTCGGCGAGCAATTAAGTCCCGCAGTGCTAAATCACCCTTCTGCTGACGAAGGTCGCATGGATCAAGACCATCTGGTTCAACTGCAACAAAAGTCTGTGTTACAAATTTCTGATCTTCACTAAAGGCTCTCAATGCAGCTTTTTGTCCCGCTGCATCGCCATCAAAAGTAAAGATCACTTCGCCACGAAAAGCATCGTCATCCATCAGTAGCCTGCGCAAAATACGGATATGGTCTGCGCCGAATGCCGTTCCACATGTTGCAACAGCTGTAGTGATTCCAGCTAACTGCGCCGCCATAACATCGGTATAGCCCTCAACAATGACAGCCTGGCGCTTCTTAGCAATCTCTTTCTTAGCAACGTCTAAACCATAAAGAACTTGACTCTTTTTATAGATGGGGGTCTCGGGAGTATTCAGATACTTAGGTCCTTGATCAATCTCATCACTTGCTAACTTGCGCGCACCAAAGCCAACTACATCACCGGAAATATCTTTAATTGGCCAGGTAAGTCGATTGCGAAATCTATCGATTGGTCCGCGTTGACCCATCTTAGAAAGTCCGGCAGTTTCAAGTTCATCAATTGAATAACCAAGAGCTCGTAAATGTTTTGTTAGTGCATCCCATTCATCGGGAGCAAAACCAACTCCAAATGACATACATGCAGCCTTATCAAATCCACGTTTAGTTAGTAACTCCCGACCATGCTGGGCAGCTGGTGAGTTAAGTTGTTCTTGATAAAACTTTGCTGCTTCAGCGTTAGCTGAAATTAATCGAGAGCGTGCACCTGCTGAGAAAACCGGTCCGCTGCTGCCGCCTTCTTCGTATCTGAGTGTGTACCCCAAGCGATCAGCTAAGCGCTCTACAGTCTCAGTGAACGTGAGATGATCGATTTTCATCAAGAAAGCAATAACATCTCCACCGGTCTGGCATCCAAAGCAGTGGAAATATCCCTTACTTGGAGTGACGTGAAATGAAGGTGATTTTTCATCATGAAAAGGACATAAGCCTTTTTTCTGACCGCCACCAGCGCTCTTGAGTTGAACGTAGTCCCCGACGATTTCATCGATAGGCGCGCGATCGCGAATGTAGGCAACATCCTCATCACGTATACGTCCGGCCATAACCTAACCTTATCGAGATGGGCTCAAGCGAGCATGCAAGGCGTAAGCGCCAGGGTCTGTAAGGGCTGCAACTTGGTCAATGACGACGCGCATCCGTGCGCTTTCATCGGCAGCCTCATCCCAGGCTTTGAGAAAAATCGAATCCAATTCACGCGGTGCACACGAGCGGAGCATGTCTACAAGTTCGGCAATGATAATTTGCTGCTTGGCATATCGATCTTGGGAATGCGCTGCGTTAATTAAGTAGTGTCCAGCAATCGCTTTTAAGAAATCAACTTCGATCAACTGCTCGCGAGGGATCTCAAGATTTGCACTATAACGAGAAAGCGGGCCATCGCCATGAACCTTTCTAGTCTCAAGCTCTGCTGCCAAAACAAATCGCCCAATTAACTGGCTCGTAGAATCCTTTAATCGAGCCAGGGATCTATGCGTGCCATCGAAATAATGTGGCCATGCTGAAAGTTGCGAAAGCCGCTTATGCGCATCTTCGGCTTCGGCTTCACTAGCATCACTTGCGTAATCATTGGTCATCACGCGATAGATTTCAGCAAAGTCCTTCTCAAAATTCTTAACTGAGATTTGCCCAACGAATATCGCATCCTCTAGATCATGAACAGAGTAAGCGCAATCATCCGACCAATCCATGATCTGGGCTTCAATACATTTCCTATCTTTTGGTGCGCCTTCGCGCATCCAATTAAAGATTTCTACGTCATCGTCATAGACGCCGAATTTGCGTGGATTCTGTGTGCGCGCCCAGGGATACTTTGTTGCACCATCTAAAGATGCTCGAGTTAAATTAAGTCCAACACTTTTTCCGTTGGTATCGACGGTTTTAGCTTCAAGTCGCACGAGCAATCTAAAGCTTTGCGCATTTCCCTCAAAGCCACCGTAATCTTTAGCAATCTCAGCAAGTGCTTCTTCCCCATTGTGACCAAAAGGAGGGTGGCCTAAGTCATGAGCTAAGCAAGCAGTATCCTGTAAGTCAGGATCAGCTCCTAAAGATTCGCCCAACTCTCTACCAATTTGAGCGCATTCTAAAGAATGTGAGAGACGAGTGCGTTGGAAATCATTCTCCCAAGGAACTGCAACTTGGGTCTTAGCCGCCAATCGACGTAAGGCTGCTGAGTGAATTACCCGTGCTCGATCGCGCATAAACTCTGTACGTCCAACACGTTTTGCTGGCTCGTCCAAGAATCTCTCTTGATCGAATTGGCTATAGGTCACGGCACAACCTTAGTGAGAATATCGGCGCCCGGTAAATGATCACTGACCTGAACCCCACGCCGGCCTACGGTTATATACACTAAATAAGCGCCAGCCTCTCGCAATAAGTACCTGTAACCAGAGTTAGAAATCGTATTAGGCCCACTCTTAACTGGCGAACATGTACTAATAATTCCTTGATCATTCGCCATTGTCATGGCGCGCTTGCAATGAAAAGGATCGGTAACGATTATTACATCACTGACCATTCGTTTTTTCATGAGTGCTGCATAAGCCTTAGTACTTACTAGTGTATCCCGACCTACTTCAATCGCAGTAATCTTTTTTGCCGGTACTCCATGAGTTCGTAACCAATATTTTCCCGAAGCTGCCTCAGTTGTGCGGTCACCAGGAGCACCAGCACCAACCGTGATGATTTTTGGCGCTAGACCTAATTCAAAGATCCGCTTTGCCTCAACTAAGCGAGCTTCTAGCGCTTCACCTGGTCTGCCATTTAACTGTGCAGTTCCAAGAACAACAATCACATCTGCGTGGCGCACGACTGGATTTTTAGCTGCGCGCCACACTTGAGACACTGCATATCCAGGTGCGACTAAAGCAACAATAATAATCAGCGTGAGAGTTCGACGAATCCAGCGAAATAAAAACATCTATCCCCCTGAAAATGCATCTTCTAGTTCAACATGAACTAACTCATCTGGATCATTGAGCCAACCATCTGGCAATGTGGGCGGTCTACCATGACTTGTACGCCCACGAGGTTTTTCACCAACTTCAACTGGATACGGTTGGTCCTCGAGTAAATCTAATAACCCTCGCATCTCATCCAACGAAGAAACCATGCCTAAGTCATGTCGAATTTCTCGCGCTACGCGAAAGCCCTTTAAATACCAGGCCATGTGCTTTCGCATATCCCGCATGCCACGATCTTCAGACTCTAAATATTCAACAATCAAATGTGCATGGCGAAACATTACTTCTCGTACCTGATGTAAATCAGGCGTCAACTCTTTTTCATTTCCGGTAAGGGCTGCAACTAAATCGGCAAATAGCCATGGACGTCCTAAACAACCTCGTCCCACTACGACTCCGGCACAACCGGTTTCTTCAACCATTCGGACGGCATCGTGACCAGACCAGATATCGCCATTGCCCAAAACCGGCACCCCAGTTGGCTTTAAGTGCTCCACCAAAGCCGCGATTGCCGACCAATCGGCTTTGCCCTCATACATTTGCGCCGCAGTGCGTGCGTGGAGTGCAACCCATGAGACTCCTAGGTCAGCTGCTGACTTAGCTGCCTCTAAATATGTGTGGTGATCACTATCAATACCAATGCGCATTTTAACTGTAACTGGAATTCCAAAAGGTTTAGCCGCTTCAACAGCTGCTTGCACAATGCTAGAAAATAATCGTCGCTTATATGGAAGCGCAGCGCCTCCCCCTTTGCGAGTAACTTTTGGTACAGGACAACCAAAGTTCATATCAATGTGGTCGGCAAGATTTTCTTTTCCCAACATGGTTACAGCTGCACGCATGGTTGTTGGATCAACGCTATATAACTGTACAGAACGTGGCCATTCATCTTTACCTGGAACAATCATGCGCAACGTTTCGGGGCGGCGTTCGATCAATGCTCGAGCAGTAACCATCTCAGAGACAAATAGTCCAGCACCTTGTTCGCGACATAATGTACGAAATGGCGCATTGGTTATTCCGGCCATAGGAGCAAGAACAACCGGTGGATCAACAAAGTGATCACCGCTTGCTAATGGAAGTAAAAGTGGTTTTAGCAACCTAGTAGTCGTGGTGCTAGCCAGGCTTCAACCTGATCAAGGCCGATGCGTTCTTGCGCCATCGTGTCACGATCGCGAATTGTTACTGCATTATCGTCTAAAGTCTCAAAGTCGATAGTGATGCAGTATGGGGTTCCAATTTCATCTTGACGACGATATCGACGACCGATTGCACCGGCATCATCAAAATCAATGCTCCAGTTCTTGCGCAGTTGTGCGGCAAGATCTCGTGCCTTAGGCGATAGATCGGCATTTCTAGATAGCGGTAGAACTGCTGCCTTAATAGGAGCTAAGCGATGATCGAGCTTGAGGACTGCCCGTTTTTCCATCTCGCCTTTGCTATTTGGAGCTTCATCTTCAGTAAATGCATCCATTAAGAACGTGAGTGTGCAACGGTCAACACCTGCTGCAGGTTCAATAACATACGGAGTCCAACGCTCTCCCTTTTCTTGATCAAAGTAAGACAAGTCCTTGCCGGAGGCGGCCGAGTGGGCTTTTAAGTCGAAATCTGTGCGATTAGCGATGCCCTCTAACTCTCCCCATTCAGTGCCAGCAAACTCAAACTTGTACTCAATATCTGCAGTGCGCTTTGAATAGTGCGATAACTTCTCTTGTGGATGATCAAAGAGGCGCAGACGCTCTGGATTAATTCCAAGATCTACATACCAAGCCATACGCGTATCTATCCAATATTGATGCCATTCTTCATCGGTACCTGGTACTACAAAAAATTCCATCTCCATCTGCTCAAACTCACGCGTACGGAAAATAAAGTTTCCAGGCGTAATCTCATTACGGAAAGATTTTCCAATCTGACCAATTCCAAATGGTGGTTTTTTACGTGATGTAGTCATGACTTGATCAAAGTTAATAAATATTCCCTGCGCGGTCTCTGGACGCAAGTAAGCAAGACCAGATTCATCTTCGACTGGTCCAAGGTATGTTTTTAACATTCCGCTAAATTGTTTTGGCTCAGTGAACTGACCCTTGTTGCCACAAGCTGGACAATTTATTTCAGTTAGCGATGTCGCCTCTTTTTTGTGCTTAGCTTCGAAAGCTTCCATTAAATGATCAGCGCGATAGCGCTTGTGACATGCAGTGCACTCAGTGAGTGGATCACTAAAAGTTGCTACGTGACCCGATGCTTCCCACACCTCTTTAGATAAAATTACACATGAATCCAGACCGACGACATCCTCGCGGCCCATGACCATAGATTTCCACCATTGGCGCTTAACATTGTTTTTTAACTCAACACCCAATGGGCCGTAATCCCACGATGCTCGAAGTCCTCCATAGATTTCTGATGACGGGTAAACAAACCCACGTCGCTTTGCAAGACCTACGATATTTTCTAAACGATCCGTTGCCACAATAATCTCCATCCGGCTGGCTGTCGGCGAAAAGCAACTGGTGTTACCTTCGTGATGCCAATTTTACTCGGTATCAGGGCGTTCATATGCACCAGGCTCATCAATTGCCGTGGCTAAGAGTGGAATCGCCACCATTTTGACCTGGTTATTGCTCAAAGCGCGTCGATAGGAGCCGACGTTTTCCCATACGGTTGTCAACGTCCACAACGTGGTCTCATCAAGATTCTGGCCGATGTACCCGTTGAGATAGCCAGCACAGAGCGAAAATGCATCGTGCGCGCTGAGAAGATCTCGGTGAAATTGGCTGGCATCGGCTAAGCGGACGTTAAAGCGAGCGATTGCGATCATGGGCCTTAGCCTAATCGCGATATTCTAAAACTATGAATCTAGCCATCCTTTTTGCATTCTTTACCGTGATGGCTACTACTGCCGGTGGAGTCTTGGCATTTAGATCGCGGGATCGTTTCCATTTAGTACTTGGACTTTCAGCTGGCCTACTTTTAGGTCTCGTTGGTTTTGATTTACTGCCAGAAGTCTTTGATATGAATAAGGACATCGTTGGCGGCGTACCAGTAGTGTCAATCGCGATACTTGGTGGATTTTTGCTTTTACATATTCTTGAAAGAAGTTTCGGTTCTCACGAACCTGTGGATTCAGATTACGGTCACGAGCATGATCACCATTCAATCTCTGGAACTCTTGGAGCCCTTGCCATGGGTGGACATGTCTTCCTCGATGGCGTTGGCCTAGGTGTTGCATTCAGAGTTAGCACATCTTTAGGTATTGCAGTTTTCTTGGCCGTTGTAGTCCACGCTTTTAGCGATGGTCTTAATACCGTCTCCATGTTAGTAAAAGGTGGACACTGGACTAAATCTAGTAAGTATTTACTCGCGGTAGATGCAGTTGCACGAATTGGTGGCGCAACTATAGGAACGTACTTAGCGCTCAATGACAAATACCTTGCACTCTATTTAGCGCTCTTCTCTGGCTTTGTTATCTATATAGCCACTTCACATATTCTGCCTGAAGCTCATTCGCGCCATGAATCACGTTGGACGCTAGTAATGACTGGAATCGGAGTATTGACGATGTGGGCGGTCGTAGCTTTTTCTTAAGCCTTACCGAAACGTCGATCACGCGATGAATACTCTTCAATCGCTTTCCACAAAGTTTTACGCGTGACGTCTGGCCAGAGCACATCCATAAACACAAGTTCGGCATACACGCTTTGCCACGGTAGAAAATTACTGGTGCGCTGCTCACCCGAGGAGCGTAAAAATAAGTCTACGTCGCTCATTTTTGGTTCATCTAAGTATGTGGCAAATAGCTTTTCAGTGATTGCATCCGCCTTAATTTTTCCACGTTTCACATCGCGGGCAAGCTCGGTTGCCGCATCCACAATCTCTGAGCGACCGCCGTAGTTCACGCACATATTCAACGTTAAAACTTTATTTTTTTTAGTTAACTCTTCGGCAGCCTCTAGCTCATTAATAACGCTGCTCCACAAGCGCTTAGGGCGGCCCACCCATCGGATTCTCACACCCATCTCATTCATCTCATCGCGTCTGCGTCTTATTACATCGCGATTAAATCCCATCAAAAATTTAACTTCTTCGGGAGATCTACGCCAATTTTCAGTTGAAAATGCATATGCGCTAATCTCTTTAACGCCGTACTCAATTGCGCCACCAACTACATCAAAAAGTGCTGCCTCCCCTGCTTCGTGTCCAGCAGTACGTGCTAAGCCACGGGCTTTTGCCCATCGCCCGTTGCCATCCATGACAATTGCTACGTGATTAGGAATATGAATTGTCATACACGCTCCACCATTGGCAATGAACGCAAGCCACGTTCTAAGTGCCATTGTAAATATGCAGCGATCAAACCACTAGCCTCTCGGCGAAATTTTCCTTCACTTGCAGATGCAACTTCCCAATTACTGCTCAAAAGTGCGCCCATCAACTCCAACGTTTCAGGTGCAGGTGTTGCACATGCCGATGGCCGACAGTCAGCACATACTGATCCGCCGCCGACTAGTGAAAAGTAGCGATGTGGTCCTGGTTTTTCACAGCGAGAACATAACGTCATCGAAGGGGCGTACCCAGCCACGGCTAATGAACGAAGTAGGAATGCATCCAGAATAAGAAGTGGCTCATATCGATTCTCGGATAAGACCTTCATTGCACCCACAACTAACTGAAACTCTTGGAAAGCCGGCTCTTGTTCGTTGGGACTGAAACGCTCTGCAGCTTCTAGAATCGCTGAAGCAACTGTCCAGCGCTGATAATCCTCAGTGAGGGCTTCACCGTAATTCATAACAGCTTCCACTTGTGTGATCGTGTCAAAGGTTTTTCCAACAAAGAGCTGCACATCGACATGGCTACCGGGCTCAAGTCGGGCACCAAACTTAGACATTGTGCGTCGAACACCCTTTGCGACTCCACGAATTCTTCCGTGATCGCGCGTAAGCATCGTAATGATTCGATCGGCTTCGCCAAGTTTTTGGGTGCGCAGCACAATAGCCTCGTCCCGGTACAAACTCATATGGGTAAAGGTAGTGCGTTGGGTTAGCGAATTGCGCGATTGATGGCAGACACGACTGCCTTCAGTGATGCCGTAGTGGTGTTTGGATCAATGCCCACACCCCAGAAGACTTCACCATTGATTGAACACTCTAAATATGCCGCCGCGGATGCATCCCCACCGGCAGATAGTGCATGCTCGTAATAATCTAAGACACGGACGTCTACGCCGTAGCTCTGCAAAATATTACAGAAAGCCGCGATTGGACCATTACCTTGGCCTTTAAGCTCATGCAATTCGCCGCGATCGGTAATCGAGACAGTTAAGTGAACATCTTCATCTAAAACAGAAGTCTGACTTAAACCCTTTAGGCGAAAACGTCCCCACGGTGCGCTTTGTGTTGGTAGATACTCATCTTCAAATACCGACCACAACGCATCCGGGCTGATTTCTCCACCCTCTTGGTCAGTTTTTGCTTGTACAACTTTTGAAAATTCAATCTGCAAACGACGTGGAAGATCTAAGTGATGCTCATTCTTCATCAGATAAGCAACACCGCCCTTACCTGACTGCGAATTCACGCGGATAACGGCTTCATAACTGCGACCAATATCTAACGGATCGATTGGTAAATATGGAACTGCCCATGTGTGGTCACGAACTTCACGGCCGGCAGTTTTTGCATCGGTTGCCATTAAATCAAAACCCTTTTTAATTGCATCTTGGTGTGACCCAGAAAATGCAGTAAAGACTAGATCTCCACCATATGGATGGCGCTCTGGAACCCGAAGTTGGTTTGCATATTCAACAGTTCGACGAACATCATCGATATTAGAAAAATCAATATGTGGATCGATTCCATGCGTTACTAAGTTGATTCCTAAAGTCACTAAGCAGACATTTCCAGTACGCTCGCCGTTACCAAATAAGGTTCCTTCGATGCGATCGGCGCCAGCTAGATAACCAAGCTCAGCTGCTGCAACACCCGTACCGCGATCATTATGCGGGTGAAGAGAGACAATGACGCTGTCGCGATTTTCTAAGTTGCGACACATCCATTCAATCGAATCTGCATAAACATTTGGCGT
>WLHW01000069.1 GCA_009702525.1 Actinomycetota bacterium | reverse complement strand
GTCAGTTTTACGATCTTTGGAATTCTTGGTCTATCAAAACTATTCAAAATGACGGGTGAATTAGGTTTACTCATTGGTGTTGGCTTTGGGGTTTGTGGTGCTACTGCAGTTGCAGCAATCCGACCTCAAACTCGTGCAACGCAAGAAGAGACTTCATATGCAATCGGTCTGATCTCCTTATGTGGAACGCTTTCAATTTTTGTTTTACCATTCTTAGGTCACCTCATGGGTTTAAGCGATCAAACATTTGGTGCATGGGCTGGAGCTGCAGTTCATGATGTAGGTCAAGTAATTGCAACCGCATCGGTGTGGAGCGATGACGCTGTTAAATCCGCAGTTGTAATAAAACTTGCTCGAGTTTGTTTACTAGCACCCATTGTTTTGATTCTTTCAATTCGCCACCGCCGATACTTAACGTCACAAGGTGAAAGCTCAACGAATAGTGCAAAAGTTCCTTTGATCCCATTTTTTGTTCTTGGCTTTATCGCAGTCGCTATTCTGCAAAATACGATTGATGTACCAGCGCGCTTACATGACGATATTGTCTTAACCAGCAAACTTTTGTTAGGCGCAGGACTTGTAGCCCTAGGTTCAGGGGTTCGCTGGAAAGCTATACGAGCTATTGGACCGCGCCCTATGCTGATGGGTCTGATGGCCTGGGTTATTGTTGGCGGCGTTGCACTTGCTGCAGTAAGAATTACGGGTATTTGACGATACCCCGGGGTATGCGAACTTTTAGATTACATAGGGAGATAGATATGTGTTCACGTGTTACATGCAATCGATGCAGTAAGGCAACGTGGTCTGGTTGTGGCAACCACATCGAAGAGGCACTTGCTGGTGTACCCGAGAAAGATCGTTGCCAAGGTCATGAGAATGATCCTGCACAACCAGGACTGCTGAGCAAGCTTTTCGGGAGTAAGACCTGAACTACCTTCATTGAAATCTAGGGGAGTCAGGCCCCAATGTGCGTGCACGTCAGAGTAAAAGTATCCAATTCGTTATCAAAAATCACTATCTTTGCAGTGGTCTGACCACTAATTTTGGTTACGTTAGCAGGTCTTGCCCCCTTCAAAATCTGATGACCTTTCGAAAGTCTCATCTCTAGAGAAAAGGAAATTCAATGTCAGATGCAACAAATGGCATTTCCCGCCGGTCAGTGCTTAAAGGCGCTGCAATTGGCGGTCTTGGACTAGCTGGTGGTGGATCACTACTTGCAAGTTGCAGTAGCAAGAAAGTTACTGGAGACGTCCACTTTACAATTCGTGGAAATCTAAGTGATGCAGGTTCAAAGATTAACATCGCAGTAAACGATGCTTATACAAAGAAGACTGGCAATAAAGTTATTTCCCAGGCAGTTAACTCTGATGACTTCCAGAACAACTTTGTACAAATCATGCAGGGAACTCCTGATGATGCTTTCGGCTGGATGGCTGGATGGCGCACAAATGCCCGTGCAGATGCAGGACTTCTTGCAGATGTCTCAGATCAAGTGACGGCATTAGGTAGCTCATTATCTGCAGCAGCAATTCAAGGTGCTACAAATCCATCAGATGGAAAGCAATACATTATTCCTACAACATATTACCCATGGGGACTTCACTACCGTAAGTCAACCATGACAGAGCTCGGACTAAATCCTGAGAGCATTTCAACATGGGATGACTTGATCAAGTTGTGCGAAGCAACAAAGAAAAAGGGTCTAGTTGGATACGCACTTGGTGACAAGGGCGGCTGGGAAGCGATGGGAACATTCGACATCCTTAACATGCGTCTTAACGGATATCAATTCCATATCGACTTGCTTAATGGAAAAGAGAAGTGGACTGATGCAAAAGTTGTAGATGTCTTCACTCACATGGGCGACCTAATTCCTTACATGAACAAGAACGTTCTTGATATCTCATGGGATGGTATGCGCGATCTTCTACTACAGAAGAAGTGCGGAGCCATGATGATGGGTTCATGGTTTGCTAATGACTTTAAGGCTAAGTCACAAGCAGATTACGACGATCTATGGATCGTTCCATTCCCAGAAATCAATCCAGAGCACGGTATCGACTCAATTGATGCACCTCTCGATGGCGTCTCAGTTGCTAAAAATGGAAAGAACCCAGAAGGCGGTGCAGATCTTGCACAGTTCTGGGGATCAAAGGAAGGTATTGATGCAGCTGTTGCCGCAGGCGATACAAATATTTACATCAGTAGCGACTTCGATACTTCAACATACGATGCATTCAATAAGCAGAAGCTTGCAGTTCTTGGCGCAGCCAAGAACATTGGCTTCTTCTTAGACCGCGATACCCGTGGCGACTTTGCTGGTCCAGTTGTTGGTCCAGCAATTCAGAGCTTCCTCAAGAATCCAAAAGATCTAACAAAGATTCTTGATAATACTCAAGCACAATGGGATGCACTACCTGCACTTTAATTCGTTTTCATTAATGAATTAGGCTAAGGTTAAGAAATGAAATCGACGGCTGCGAACAAAAAAGTTCGCAGCCGTCGTTCTCTTTCCAGAAACGATCGTTTTACACTTGCAGCATTTATTGGCATCCCAACTTTGATGCAAATTATCTTTCTCTGGTTACCCGCTTTAATCACCATACTTTTATCTTTTACTTATTGGAATGGTATTAACGTTGGAGATATTAAGTGGGCGGGTTTAGCTAACTATAAAAATATATTCTTTGGAACACCAGTTTTTTACGAGGCACTAAAAAACAACGTAGTTTGGTTACTTTGGTTTTCATTCATAGCAACCCCACTAGGAATTTTATTGGCTTACCAAATTGATCGAAAGATCAAGGGTCATAAAATCTATGAAACAATTTTCTATATTCCAGTTGTCCTATCTTTAGCCATAATCGGAATTATCTGGAATTTTATGTTCCAACCTGGTGGCTTTGTTCAAGGAATCATGGGTAGGGATATTGGCAATGCGGTCTCGATTTGGGGTAATTACCATATTAATACGTACGTAATTATGGGAGTGGCTTCCTGGCGCCATATCGGCTACATAATGCTGCTGTATTTAGCTGGTTTAAAGTCGGTAGATCTTTCTTTGCGTGAAGCGTCGGCAATTGATGGAGCTACGGAATGGCAGACTTTCCGTAAGATTATTTTGCCCACTATGCGCCCTGTAAACATCATTATCGTTGTAATTACCATTATCGAGTCCCTGCGTGCTTTTGACCTTGTTTACATTATTTATGGCACAAGTACAGCATGGCCACTTCTCAATATTTTAGTTTTTCAGAACTTTGCTGGCCAAGGAATTTCAATGAAAGGCGCGGCATATGCCGTCATTTTATTGATTCTTTGTGTGGGTCCAATTCTTGCCTATCTACGTACAGTCTTTAAAGAGGACCTCAAATGACATCAACAATGGTCGTCGATGCAAAGTATCGAGATAAGCAGAAAGTAAAAGATCGATTCATCTCAGCTTTTATTGGCTTCTTTGCCTTTGTGTGGATTTTCCCAATCCTGTGGACGATCTGGACTTCGCTGCGCCCATATAACGACATTATTTCTTATGGAGTCTTCTCTTGGCCAAAACATCTAAATTTAGATAATTACTTCACTGCATTCAAGAAAATGGGTTTGACTCATTATTTCTTAAATACACTTTATGTAACTATTCCTGCGGTTGTATTAACACTCTTTTTAGGCTCCTTAATTGCATTTGTTGTTTCACGCTATTCCTTTAGATTTAATTTGAGTCTTTTGCTTCTATTTACAGCTGGAAACATGTTGCCCATTGTTTTAACATATATTCCAGTCTTTTGGTTGTACATAAAAATTGGTGATCTATTTGGCAACCGTTCTTTGCTCTATAACAACTATCTTGGGATCATTTTGGTACACGTTGCTTTCCAGGTTGGCTTTGCAACTTTTGTACTTTCTTCTTACATGAAGACTGTACCGAAGGAGATTTCAGAGTCAGCGATTATTGATGGCGCATCAGTTTTTAGACATTACTGGAATGTCATGTTGCCACTGCTTCGGCCACCTCTGGCTGCCCTTGGGGTTCTGATGAGCTGTTGGATATACAACGACTTCTTCTGGGCTTTGATTTTGATGTCACAGGACTCAAAGCGACCTGTGACCTCGGCCTTGCGCCAGTTACAAGGTGAATACATCACTGATTTCAATCTTTTAGCTGCCGGCGCGATAATCGTTGCTGCTCCTACAGTCATACTCTTCTTTGTTTTGCGCAAACAGTTCGTTTCAGGTCTCACACTCGGCTCGACTAAAGGATAAATATGAAAGCAATTCAGATCACCGCATTTGGTGGTCCAGACTCTATGCACTTAGTTGATCTTGCTGACCCTATTGCTGGTGAAGGTCTAGAAGTAATTAATGTGAGCGCTATTGGAATCAACTATGCTGATACTCACCAAACTGAAAACTCTTATCTATCTCCTCAGACTCTTCCATTAGTACCAGGAATTGAAGTAGTCGGTACAACATCCACAGGTCGTCGGGTGTTAGCACCTGTTGCAAGTGGGGGATATGCAGAAAAAGCTTTAGCGTATTCAGCGGCGATGATTGATATCCCTGAAGGTGTTACTGATTCACAAGCGTTATGTATGTTAGTTCAAGGCTCAACTGCGTGGCATATTTTAAAAACTGTTGGACATGTTAAGCCAGGTGAGAGCGTTGTGATTCACGCAGCTGCCGGTGGTGTTGGAACGATTGCAATTCAGCTCGGAAAGATGTGGGGCGCAAAAGTTATTGCTGTTGCATCGACACAAGTAAAACGCGAACTAGCAACGTCATTAGGTGCTGACGTTGTTGTAGATGCAACAGCTGCAGATTTAGCTGGAGCTATCAAAACTGCAAATGGTGGTAAGCGAGTAGATTTAGTTTTAGAGATGGTCGGCGGCACAACTTTCGATCAGAGTTTGGACGTACTGGCTCCATTTGGTCGTTTAATTACATATGGAATGGCATCACGTACTGCGCCAACACCTATTCATCCAGGTTCGTTAATGGGTGGCTCTAAAACAATTACAGGTTTTTGGCTTTCTCACTGCTTTGGTAACAAAGAGTTAATGAACGATGTCATTGAAGAACTCTTTGATTTAGTTAAATCTGGAAAGCTGCATCCAGTTGTCGGAACGAACTTTCCTTTGAGTCAGGCGGTGCAAGCCCACAAGGCGATGCTGGCCCGCACAACAACGGGGAAAATTACCCTGATTCCTGGCCAATAACACTAGGGATTTTTCGAAAGAGCGCACCTGCCTGTACGCTGAATCATTCGATCAGCGCCCCCCTAGCTCAGTTGGTAGAGCGTTTCCATGGTAAGGAAAAGGTCACCGGTCCGATTCCGGTGGGGGGCTCGAAAGAGCTCCTTCACTAGACGGGGATCTTTTCAAAGCACACCCCTGGCGGGGTAGCTCAGCTTGGTAGAGCAAGCGGCTCATAATCGCTGTGTCGTGGGTTCAAATCCCGCTCCCGCTACTAGTTCCACCCGCGCGAATTTCGCGCATTGAGAGGCCTCGGGTAACCTAAGCCCCTCGGTAACCAATGAAGGAGTAAGACCATGGCAAGTAAGAGC
>WLHW01000068.1 GCA_009702525.1 Actinomycetota bacterium | reverse complement strand
CTGGATGCCATCTAAGTTTCGCTGGTTGTTAGCCAAGCTTCATGGGTTACCAGCACTGTTGCGTCAGGATCGCGGAAACGTTGAAAGTGCGATGGTATTGATCCCACTGCTCATACTTTTTCTGACGGGTATCCAACTAATAATCGCAACAAATATACGTAATGGAGATTTAGCGCTGGCACAGAGCCAGGCATCGACTCGAGCAATTAGTGGCCAGATCAACCTGTCTGATGAAGTCATTGAGCTTGATTCCCCAGATCCCTTTACTCATATTCGCCTATTAGTTACTTCTCGCCGCTCGCTTGTCCCGTCGATTGTTCCTGGACTAATTGAGCTGCTAGGTGGCACGCCAACTACCGATGTAAAAGGTGTTGCAGTTATGGAAGAAGTTAATTAATGAAAGGGGGTACAACAAAAATTAAGAGAGAGCGTTTCATGGTCTCAACGTTCTGGAATTACTTGAGTGAAGAAAGGGGAAGTGCCATTGTTGAATTTGTAGCATTGGCAATTCCGCTTTTTATTCCAATTTTTATGTATCTAAACCACTTTGCTTCTATAAGTGGAAATGAAGAGATTGCACGTGTACTTGCTCGAGAGGGATTACGAGCTTATGTAGCAAGTGATAGTGACCATGCTGGGCGGGTAGTTTCAGCCCAAGCTATATCAGTTATTGCCACACATCTGGGACTTACTGATGAGGAGATTAAGAGCCTTGCTTCCCGTTATGAATGTACTAATCAACCATGTTTTTCAGCAGATGGCCGGATTCGGTTAACGATTACTTTCACTGATCACGCGTCGCATCGAATTGTTGAAGCATCAGCACAAGAGCACGTAAGTCCATGGATGTAGCAACTACGACTTCTATCGATGTAGCAACTACGACTTCTATCGATGTAGCAACTACGACGTCTATGGATGTAGCAACTACGCCTTCTATCGATGTAGCAATTACTAAGCTTGACTATTTCAAGAGGAAGCTAACGAGTGATTCTGGTTCTTTAAGCGTAGTTATAATTGGGCTTTTCTTGATCACCGTCGCATCTCTGATGGTGATGAGTGATATTGCTTCGATATTTGTTGCTAAGAGATCTTTAATACAGGCAACAGAAGCGGCAGCGCAACGCGGTGTACATACACTCGATGAATCTGCGTACTACGTTGGCAAGGGAACTATGTTCACTGCACCATTAGCGGTTATCAATAATTCACCGCACCGTACGGTTCCAATTGACTGCAATCGCGCAGTTCTGAACGTAATGCTCGAACTCCGCAATTGGAGCAATGATGACGACTCAATGAAGAGAAATGAATTAAAGGGGATAGTTTTAACTGATTTACAATGCGATGGGACGTCGCTAGAAATTTCCACATATGCCGAAGTCGTATTCCCATTTAGAGTTCCATTTACACGCATGGACTCGGCTTTTCTTACCGCTAATGCAGGAACGACCAACGAGGTTCAGGAAGGTTTCTATCTATTCGGAATTCGGCTTCATTAGCCCCCTCCGCTATCCTTCAGACATGGCCGCGCGCGAGTATGGATTAGAGATCGATGCAATCGATGCGACGCTTGTTTCTATTGAGAAAGTTCTAGACCTACCAAAACTCCGCAAGCAAGCTGAGGTATTAGAAGAAGAGGCGGGGGTTCCCAATCTTTGGGACGATCCCGAAAGCGCCCAAAAAATCACTAGCCGCTTATCCCGAGTACAAGCCGAGATTAATAAGCTGACAACATTGCGTCGACATGTTGAAGAGTTATCAATTCTCTTCGAACTTGCAGCCAGCGAACCTGATGGCACAGGCGTTGCCGATGCCGAGCGAGAACTTGATTCCGTGAGAAAAGCGGTAAGTGAGCTAGAAGTTCAAACTCTACTCAACGGTGAATACGATGATCGTGATGCATTAATAACGATTCGTTCTGAGGCTGGCGGTGTTGAAGCTGCCGACTGGGCCGAGATGATTATGCGTATGTATCTGCGCTATTGCGAACGACATGATTTTAAAGTGGATGTCTTGGAAACTTCATATGCGGAAGAAGCTGGAATTAAATCTACGACGTTTCGTGTTACTGCTCCTTTTGCCTATGGCACATTATCTGTCGAACAAGGAACTCATCGTTTAGTGCGCATTTCACCCTTTGATAGTCAAAGTCGTCGACATACCTCTTTTGCAGGTGTGGAAGTAGTGCCAGTCGTTGAGCAAAGCGATCATGTTGAAATTGATGAAAAAGAAGTTCGCGTAGATGTGTATCGCTCATCAGGTCCTGGCGGACAAGGTGTGAATACAACTGACTCGGCCGTACGTTTAACACACATTCCAACCGGCATAGTTGTCTCGTGCCAAAATGAGCGTTCGCAGATTCAAAATAAGGCAACTGCTATGGCGGTTTTGCAGTCAAAGTTATTAGAACGTCGCCGGCAAGAAGAGCAAGCAAAGATGAATGCGCTGAAAGGTGATAACTCGGGTTCATGGGGAAATCAGATGCGCTCTTATGTCCTTGCTCCCTATCAAATGGTGAAAGATTTGCGAACAGATTATGAAACTGGCAACACATCTGCCGTTCTCAATGGCGAGATCGATGAGTTCATTGAAGCTGGAATTCGCTGGCGTCGCAGCAGTTAATTCTTGCTAGCCCACAGAGGTGAGTTTCGAGCCCCAGAAGTAATCTTCTCTCTGGTTCCGCTTTGATGGCTGATACCCATATTTTGGGTAATCTCACACTTTTCTCACGCTTAGTTGCGCGTTATAAGCGCGAATTCTGCACTTGCATCCATAAACTAAGGACAGGCCGAGGGTGGATATATCCGCCCCGCAGATGCAATGGGAGATTTTAATGATTCGCTTTGAGAACGTGACCAAGACCTACCCGGGTCAAGAGCGCCCTGCATTGGAATCAGTCAATCTTGAAATTGTTAAAGGTGAGTTTGTATTTCTTGTTGGTCTATCAGGTTCGGGTAAGTCAACTTTTCTGCGCTTGGTCCTTCGAGAAGAGCGTCCATCAACTGGAATCATTCATGTTGCGGGCAAGGATTTAGGGACGCTTGCTAACCACAAAGTTCCAGAGCTGCGTCGCCAGGTAGGAACCGTATTTCAAGATTTCCGACTTCTTCCAAATAAAACGATTACTGAAAATGTGGCATTTGCGCTTCACGTCTTGGGATATTCCCAGAAAGAGATTAACCGCGAAGTACCTGAAGTTTTAGAGTTAGTTGGTCTAGAAGATAAAGGTGACCGTCTTCCATCAGAGATTTCAGGTGGTGAACAACAGCGCGTTGCTATCGCCCGTGCCTATGTCAGTCGCCCACCGATTTTGATTGCCGATGAGCCAACTGGAAACCTTGATCCAGCAACGAGTGTGGGAATTATGAAACTGCTCGATCGCATTAACCGTGAGGGAACAACGGTATTAATGGCTACGCATGATTCCGGAATCGTGGATCAAATGCGCAAGCGTGTTATTGAGCTAGATCTTGGTCATGTAATTCGCGACCAAGTTCGCGGCGTCTATGGATATACGGGTTAAGAGTTACGTGCAGATCATGAATTACTATTCGGAATTTTCGTTCAAGAAGCTACAGAGATAGAGGTCCACAGATGCGCGCACGGTTTCTACTCAGTGAAGTAGGCATTGGCCTCCGTCGAAATTTGACGATGACATTTGCCGTAATCGTCACGACCGCTATCTCGCTCTCACTCCTTGGAATCGGCTTACTGGCTAATGCTCAAGTAGGTGCGATGAAAGATTATTGGTATGACAAGATTGAAGTTTCGGTTTTCTTGTGCGGCACTCTCTCTGAATCACCATCATGTTCAGGCGGAATAATTACATCGGGCCAACGTTTGCAGATTCAACAAGACATTCAAAATATGCCTGTAGTCGAGAGTGTTTTCTATGAGTCACAATCACAAGCATTTGTGCGTTTCCAAGAGCGCTTTAAAGATTCAGCAATTGCCCAAAATGTGACGGCAGATCAACTACCCGAGTCATTCCGAGTCAAGCTTAAGGATCCAACTCAGTTCGCAATCATCGTGAGCGCATTTAGTGGTCGCCCAGGTGTGGATGTTGTACAGGATCAACGCACTATTTTGGATAAGTTCTTTAAGCTCTTAGAGGTTTTACGTAATGGTGCGCTGTTAGTTGGTCTTGCATCTGTTCTCACCGCCGCACTATTGATTAGTAATACTTTACGAATCGCTGCATTTAACCGGCGTCGCGAAACAGGTGTAATGAAACTTGTGGGCGCATCATCGTGGTCCATTCAACTTCCGTTCCTACTTGAAGGAGTCATCTCGGCCATCGTTGGTTGGGCGCTTTCAACTGGATTATTGGCTGCACTGAAGAGTGTTATTGATTCTAAAGTCGCGCCATTGCTGACCTTTACTAAGTTTTTTGGTTGGAGCCAGGTTTGGGTTGCTTCGGGCTATTTGTTGGCAACTGGCTTAGTGGTTTCAACGGTTGCATCAGTGATTACGCTTCGTCGCTATCTGAAGGTCTAGTACTCTAACGAAAGAGTTTTTACTAGGAGGTGATGCGGTTATGGTTAAAGAGATCGGCCGCAAGGTCATCGCCCAAAACAAAAAAGCACGTCACGACTACTCCATCGAAGATGTATATGAGTGTGGCTTGGTGCTCATGGGCACTGAAGTTAAATCACTGAGGCTTGGTCGTGCATCACTGATAGATGGCTTTGCCACCGTTAACGATGGCGAACTGTGGCTCAGTGGTGTGCATATTCCTGAATACACAGAAGGAACATGGACCAATCACACACCACGGCGTGAGCGCAAACTTCTTGTCAACAAAGCAGAGTTAAATAAGTTGATTGCAAAGTTGAAAGATTCAGGTACGACCCTTGTTCCGCTGTCTCTATATTTTAAAGACGGTAAAGCAAAAGTTGAGATCGCAGTTGCCAGGGGAAAGAAAGCCCACGACAAGCGAGAATCAATTAAAGCCCGTGAAGCCGACCGAGAAGTTGCTCGAATTGTTTCCCGCGGTTCATCTGGAAAGAGTGGAAAAGCCTCCAAGCGTTACGAGGATTAATTCACATTTCCATCTACCAGCGAAGGTCGTTATAGCGAATTGTTGTCAGACAGTATGTGAGAAATCCACACATTTCTAGATTACCTACATGGCTCACAGCTGTTACCAAGGACAGGGACAGGATTTATCAATACTCCTGCGAGCAATTCGTTCAGTACCAATGTGTAGCTATGGCTATAGCGTGGATTATGAAACTCATAAATGATGACCTACACTTGGTCTACCGCCGCTCCGATCGACCGCTCAATTGTAAAAAATTGACGGGGATTAGTCGACGCCAAGAACGGTAAGAGCAATGGAATGCCACCATGCTCAGTAGCGGTGAAGCACTATGCACTAAGCACTAAGCAATAAGCAATAAGCAATAAGCACTAAGCACTAGGAATTAAGAAGCAATTGACAATTACATAGAGAAAGAGAAATACGTTTCTTTTTCTCCAATGAGTTTCTCATCTCATTGCTAGCGGTCAAAGTGAGCCAACAGGCTTGCATTGAAAGTTAGCGACACGATGGAGATAACAACTTGGGGGTGAACGGTCTCGACTTTGGATGTTGAGGCAGGGGAAGCGGGCCGAGGAAGCCGGAATGATCTCGTAAACCAATAATCCGTGCAAAAAATAACTGCTGACACTAATCAGCAAGCTT
>WLHW01000067.1 GCA_009702525.1 Actinomycetota bacterium | reverse complement strand
AGCGGTAAGTCAATTACCGTTGATGGAACATTGATGGGAATTAAGCAGACACAAAAAATTATTGGAATTGATTCATTTTCGTTGGATCTTCCACCTACTGCTCATATTCTCTTCTTGCGCTACGTGGATCAGCCAGGCGTGATTGGCACGGTTGGTCACACACTGGGACAAGCCAACATCAACATTGCTGGCATGCAGGTCGCTCGTAGTGGTGCCGGCGGTAAAGCTTTGATGGCACTTACCGTTGACTCTGATGTGAGTGATGGTTTATTGGCAACGATCAAGAAAGAGACAGGTGCCGAATCCGTTCGTGCAGTTGTTTTGGTGGATTAATGAGCACAATTAACTTAGCCGTTATCGCAGGCGATGGAATCGGACCTGAAGTAGTTAACGAAGGCCTGAAAGTTCTAGATGCTGTATCTACAAAGTACGGCATCAGCTTTAACAAAACGTCCTATGACTTAGGTGCTGGCTTTTGGCATCGCACGGGTGAAGTTCTACCTGATGCAACGCTGGCTGAACTTGCGACTAAAGATGTCATTTTGCTTGGTGCAGTTGGAGATCCAACGGTTCCCAGTGGTGTTCTAGAGCGTGGCCTGTTACTCAAGCTGCGGTTTGCCTTTGATCACTACATCAATTTGCGCCCAGCCCGCTTGATGCCTGGAGTCACAGGACCCCTTGCTACTAAAGCCCCCATCGATTTTATTGTTGTGCGTGAAGGCACCGAAGGTCCTTATGTCGGTGCTGGTGGAGTGCTTGCAGAAGGTACAGATGCTGAGATTGCAACGGAAGAGAGTTTAAATACTCGTCGCGGCGCAGAACGGGTTATTCGTGATGCATTTGAGCGCGCACTCAAGCGTGATCGCAAGAAGTTAACCCTTGTTCATAAGAACAACGTCTTAACTCGTGCGGGTAGTTTATGGACTCGTACATTCAACGAAGTTGCTAAAGAGTATCCGACTGTTACAACTGATTACCTACACGTTGATGCAGCTTCGATGTTCTTTGTTACAAACCCTGAGCGCTTTGATGTGGTAGTTACCGATAATTTATTCGGAGACATATTGACTGATATCGCCGCAGCTATCTGCGGTGGTATCGGACTTGCAGCTTCAGGCAATATCAATCCAACTCGAAAATTCCCATCAATGTTTGAGCCTGTTCATGGTTCAGCACCAGATATAGCCGGCAAAAATATCGCAGATCCAACAGCGACAGTTATGTCAGTTGCCATGATGTTAGATCACTTGGGCTATTCCGATGCTGCTCGCGATATTGAACGAGCAGTGGCATCGGATCTATTAACACGAGCAGATAAAAAACGAAGCACAACCGAGGTAGGAGATGCGCTAGTCGCAGCGCTATAAGACCATGAAAATATCACTCAACCCACATGCTAAAGATGCTGCTACCCGTGATGCACTTGTTGCTGAGGGTGGTTTTGGTAAGTACTACACAGACCACATGGTCGTGTGCGAGTGGAGTGAAAAAGAAGGTTGGGGAGAACCTGAACTAAAACCTTATGGACCAATCTCATTAGATCCAGCAACAGCGGTTTTTCATTACGGTCAAGAAATCTTTGAGGGGATGAAGGCGTATCGCCAGCCAGATGGTTCGATTTCACTTTTTCGTCCAGAAGCCAATGCCAAACGCTTTGCTAAATCGGCGGCCCGCTTGGCTTTGCCAGAGATGCCCGAAGCGCTTTTTCTCGAGACTGTGGATGCGTTACTTCAGCAAGACGGCGGCTGGGTACCTAATAAAGTTGGCGAGTCTCTATATATTCGTCCATTTATGTTTGCAACTGAAGTTGGTTTAGGCGTTCGACCATCTAATAAAGCTTTGTACATGTTGATTGCTACCCCGGCAGGTGCTTACTTTGATCCCTCCAAGGCCGTATCTGTATGGATTTCAACTGAGTATGTTCGAGCAGCTCAAGGTGGAACCGGTGAGGCCAAGTGTGGTGGAAATTATGCGGCGTCATTAGTCGCACAAAAAGCTGCGGCTAAAGAGGGCTGTGATCAAGTTGTATGGATTGATGCAATAGAGCGTAAATGGGTTGAAGAGATGGGCGGCATGAACCTGTACTTTGTTAAAGGTAGCGGTTCAAGCGCAACTGTTGTGACGCCAAAACTTACCGGCACGTTACTTCCCGGAATCACACGTGATTCAATTTTAAGCGTTGCGAAAGATTTAGGGTACAAGACTGATGAAGTCATGATCAGTATCGATGATTGGCGCGAAGGTGTTGCATCTGGTGAGATCTCCGAAATTTTTGCCTGCGGAACTGCGGCAGTTGTCTCACCTGTAGGTCAAGCTAAAAGCGTGATGGGTACATGGGTGACAGGAGACGGTCAACCTGGTGTGATCACCATGCAGATTCGAAATGCGCTTTTAGCAATACAACATGGCACTGTAGTCGATACACATAATTGGATGAGCGCGGTTAAATAAATGCCAGTATCTGATGCCTTTCATATCTATGACACCACGCTGCGCGATGGCGCACAACAAGAGGGATTAAATCTCTCGGTTCATGACAAGTTAGCGATTGCGAGGCACTTAGATGATTTGGGTGTTGGTTTTATCGAAGGCGGTTGGCCTGGTGCTAACCCAAAAGATACTGAGTTCTTTGCTCGCGCCAAGAAAGAGTTAGTGCTAAAAAATGCAACGTTTGTCGCCTTTGGTGCTACCCGCCGACCACATGTAAAAGCCGCCGATGATGTACTCCTGGGTGCACTTCGCGATAGCGGGGCTCCTGCCGTAACGCTAGTAGCCAAGGCTTTTGATCGCCACGTTGAATTAGCGCTTAAAACTACGTTGGATGAAAACTTAGAAATGATTCGTGACTCGGTTACTCACTTAATTCAAGAGGGACAACGCGTATTTTTAGATGCTGAACACTTTTTTGATGGCTATCGCAGCAATCGTGCATACGCCTTGGAAGTTGTACGGGTTGCCGCTGAAGCCGGCGCTGATGTAATAGCTTTGTGCGATACCAATGGGGGAATGTTGCCCGATGAATTATCCCACGTTGTCCACGATGTATTAACTGCTAGCTCTGCTCGTTTGGGTATTCACTGCCACAACGACACAGGCTGCGCCGTTGCTAACTCAATGGCCGCTGTTGCTGCAGGTGCAACCCATGTTCAAGGAACATTAAATGGTTATGGTGAGCGCACAGGTAATGCTGACCTTGTTACCATCATCGCAAATCTTGAATTAAAAAAGCAGCAACTAGTCTTGCCAAAAAATGCACTGCGAGAAGCTTTTAGAATTTCGCACGCTATCGCAGAAGTAACAAATGTTTCATCCAGTGCCCGCCAGCCATATGTTGGAGTGTCGGCCTTTGCACATAAAGCTGGACTACATGCGAGTGCAATCAAAATTGATCCATCTCTGTACCAACACGAGGATCCAGAAGCAGTTGGTAATGACATGCGTATGTTGGTTAGCGACATGGCTGGACGCGCTTCTATTGAGATGAAGTCACAAGAGCTAGGTGTTGATTTAGGTGGAGACAAAGAGCTCATCGGACGTATTGTGGCACGCGTAAAAGAAATGGAGGCGCGTGGATTCACGTTTGAAGCCGCGGATGCCTCATTCGAACTTCTGGTACATGAAGAAATTAACGGTAAGAGGCCGTCATTTTTTACAATCGAACATTGGCTAACAACGGTAGAACGTGCTGAAGATCAAAGTATTCTTACTAAAGCCGAAGTAACTGTGACCGCTTTAGGTAAAAAGATTGTCTGTACAGGAATCGGTAACGGTCCAGTCAACGCCTTTGATACCGCGCTTCGAACTGGCCTAAAACAGCTGTATCCAGAGCTAGAGATCCTAGAGCTCACTGACTACAAGGTACGTATTCTGGAAGGCCGTTTAGGTACTGGTGCTATTACACGCGTCTTAGTTGAAACCAGTGATGGCAAAGGTGAGTGGAACACTGTCGGTGTCCACGAAAACGTTATTGCCGCTTCAGCCATGGCGCTAGAGGATGCATTGACCTTTGGCCTACTACGTCAAGGACGTAAGCCCGAGTAAAGTTTTACCTGTGAGCGAGCAATTTGAAAAGATACTAGCTGCTTTTCAGCGCCACTTAGAGGCCGAACGTAACCTTTCAGTTCATACGGTTCGAGCTTACATAGGCGATTTAGCCTCTATGTTTGAACATCTGGAAACTCTTGGCGTCAATCAAATTTCTGAGTTGCAGTTATCGCATTTACGATCCTGGTTAGCAAATCAGCAGATTAAAGGGGGAGCGCGCACAACGCTTTCACGTCGAGCAGTGACAGTACGACTTTTTACTAAGTGGGCACTTAAGAATAAATACATTCCTATCGATGTGGGTGTTTCCCTTGCAACTCCCAAAGGGCATCGAACTTTGCCGGAAGTTTTAGATATGAACGATGCAAAGTTAGCGATGGATTCGGCGGCCATGCGAGCTGGAGAGGAAGAAACGCCGCTTGCACTGCGCGATGTGGCCATGCTCGAACTTCTGTATGCAACTGGTGCACGCGTGGGTGAACTATGCGGCTTAGATATCGGCGATATTGATTACAACCGAAATACGATTAGGGTTTTAGGTAAAGGCAATAAAGAACGCACAATACCTATGGGCCGACCTGCAGTTGCTGCATTACAGACATGGTTAAAAGATGGTCGAGAATCAGTAGCTAATGCTCAATCTGCTAACGCAGTTTTTCTTGGTGTCCGCGGCAAACGTATTGATCAGCGCACAGTTAGAACAGTTGTGTATGAAGCGTTATCGGCGATAGAGGGTATAGAGCGAATGGGCCCACATGCATTGCGTCATTCGGCAGCTACGCATCTATTAGAAGGTGGAGCAGACTTGCGCACGGTTCAAGAGATTTTGGGTCATGCATCACTTGCAACAACTCAAATCTATACACACGTTTCAACCGCGCGATTGCAAAAAGTATTTAAACAGGCGCACCCGCGGGCATGAATACTTCTTTAGTTGTTATTCCCACGTACAACGAAGTAGAAAGCATCGGCTCACTTCTAGACTCACTGAGCACGCTTGCCGTTGATGTCTTGGTGATTGATGATGGTTCGCCCGATGGAACAGCCCAAGTTTGCATCGCGCATGGAATTGAAGTCATTACTCGTTCCGGAAAAATGGGATTAGGCAACGCATACCGAACTGGTTTTGCGATTGCGCTGGAGCGCGGATATACCAATGTCATAGAGATGGATGCCGATGGTTCGCATCGAGTAGAGGATTTAAAGACAATGATGGAGTGGATTGGTACTAGTGAACTGTTGATCGGATCGAGATGGGTAGCCGATGGCGCAATCGAAAATTGGAGTAAGTTCAGAGAGTATTTATCAAAAGGTGCAAATACTTATGCCAATCTTTTGCTGTCCCTGGATGTAAAAGATACGACTTCTGGCTTTCGAATCTATAACGTACAGCTTCTCAAGCGGATGGGTATCTCAACAATTAAGAGTGAGGGCTATTGCTTTCAGATCGAAATGACCCGGCGGGCTATCGCATGTGGGGGATCGGTCGGGGAGATCCCTATTACCTTCATCGAGCGGGCCCAAGGCCAATCAAAAATGTCGGCGGCAATTGCCCTAGAGGCCGTCCTTCGCATCACATCTTGGGGGCTTTTGCGCCTCATCGGGCGGTAAATCTGCTCGCGCACCTCAGGTAAGATTCCACCTGCACCAGCAGAGCAATCCGCTGGTGACATCTCAGCACTGCCTTGGCCTTAGGGCTAGGTGAATCATCTCGGTCCGTTTATTCGGTCGATGACTCTCAGTGCGACGGGCCTAACAAATAGTTAAGCCATAACCGAGCGGGTTTTGTTAGT
>WLHW01000066.1 GCA_009702525.1 Actinomycetota bacterium | reverse complement strand
CAGGATTTCCACAAGGCCACTGAGACCTACAGCCACATAGGAGTGAGTCATCTCTTTAATCTGAAATGGCACTGCAACGTAGGTAATCATTGAACCGAAGTAGGTGACCAGTCCAGCGGCCCATAAATTGCGAAAATCCCTCGACTTTTTAAGCGGCGATATATCTATCGCAAATCTGGACACTCGGTAAGGTTAGTTGAAAGTCTGCTCTGGGCCGGGGAAGTTGCCGGTTCGGACATCGGCGGCAAACTCTGCTGCAGCATCTGCCATTTCGGCGCGAAGGTTGCGATATGCCTTAGCTAATTTCGGCGGATTCTGTGTGATGCCCATCAGATCTGTCCACACCAATACTTGAGCATCACACTCTGGCCCAGCACCGATACCAATAGTTGGGATCGTTAGGGCATTGGTAATTCGTGTGGCTAACTCGGCCGGCACAAGCTCTAGAACTACGGCAAATGCGCCGGCTTTTTCAATAGCTACCGCCGCATCCAGAATCACATCACCATCTGTGCGACCTTGAACTCGATACCCACTTAGTTGATGAAGTGCCTGCGGAGTAAGGCCTACGTGACCCATAACTGGAATTCCAGATGCAACTAATTTTTCAATTGTTTCGATGTGAGCACCTTCGATTTTTACACCCATAGCTCCGGCCTCTTTGAAAAAACGAGTTGAGGTGGAAAGGGCTAATTCAGGTGAACTTTCATAGGAACCAAAGGGTAAGTCGGCAATCACCATCGAAGAGGTTGATGCCCCAACTACGGCTCGCACCATGGGAAGCATCTCATCGATAGTTACTGGAATTGTATTTTCATAGCCTAGAAAATTATTACCTGCGCTATCGCCAACGAGCAGGACGGGAATGCCGGCTTGATCAAAGATCTGGGCAGTCATCTGCTCATAGGAGGTGAGCATGGCCCATTTCTCGCCGCGCTTTTTTGCTGCAGCTAAATCCATAATCGTGACGCGTCGATGCAGCGCCCCGCCATATAAGGCTTCCATGTGATGTCCTCTCCTCGACGCTCGCACTAGTGCAAGTCCCCGGGTACAGGCATAAGGGTACCCCTGTTAGGCTTGAAAAATGAAGCTGCGGGTAGCGCTAGCCCAGATCAACCCCACCGTGGGAGATCTTGCGGGCAATGCAGCCTTGATTGCGGCATCGATTGAAAAGGCTAAGAGCTGCGGTGCTCACCTTGTTGTTTTCCCAGAGATGATCGTGACCGGTTATCCAGTTGAAGATTTAGCTCTCCGCCCATCTTTTCAAAGCGCCAGTAAAGCCAAAATTGCCGACGTAGCTAATGGCATCACGGCAGATTTGGTAGCAGTCGTTGGCTACCTCGATACATCGGCACAAGGTGCACCAGAAAATGCAGTAGCCGTAATCTCTGATGGAAAAATTCTTGCAAAATATGTCAAACGTCATCTCCCCAACTACGGCGTTTTTGATGAGTTCCGGAATTTCACTGCTGGCAATAAGAATCTCGTTGTGCGCATTCATGGAGTCGATGTTGCCATCGCAATTTGTGAAGATATTTGGCACTCCATGGCCGAGGTAGCTGCACGTACCCCTGGATTAGTTGTAGTGCCTAATGGTTCGCCATATGAGCGTAATAAAGATGATGCACGGTTAGCTTTAGTTCAAAAGCGAGCAATAGAAGTCGGTGCGCCTCTGGCCTACGTCAACATGACTGGGGGAGCCGATGATTTAGTTTTTGATGGCGACACACTTGTTGTAGATAAAGCTGGAGCATTAATTGCTCGCGGGCCACAATTTAGTGATGATGTGGTTGTCGTAGATATTGATTGCCAGCTGCAGAGTTCAACTCCGGATGTAGTTATCTCTGATGCACCGGCGCATATGAACAGTGAAGTTAAGCCAAAAATTGAAGCGCGATTAAGTGATGAAGCGCAGTTGTGGCAGGCTCTAGTAACTGGACTCCGTGACTATATTCAGAAAAATAGTTTTACATCCGTTGTTCTTGGCTTATCCGGAGGTATTGATTCAGCCCTTGTTGCCGCTATCGCTATAGACGCTTTGGGTGCAAAAAATGTTTATGGCGTTGCCATGCCAAGTAAGTATTCTTCGGATCACTCAGTTGCAGATGCCCGCAGCTTGGCAGAGGCCACTGGCATTAACTTTCGTACTATTGCCATAGAGCCCATGGTTGAAAGCTTTCTGGAGAATCTGGAATTAAAAGGAATAGCTGAAGAAAATCTGCAGGCGCGAGTGCGCGGTACAACGTTGATGGGGATTTCAAATCAAGAGGGCCATATCGTTATGGCTACCGGCAATAAGAGCGAACTCGCGGTGGGGTACTCAACTTTGTATGGCGACGCTGTGGGTGGCTTTGCTCCGATCAAAGATATTTATAAGACTGATGTCTGGGCACTGTCTAGATGGCGAAACGCGCTGGCGATTAGCCAAGGCGAAACCCCACCAATTCCGGAGCGCTCGATTACTAAAGAGCCCAGCGCAGAGCTGCGTCCAGATCAAAAGGACTCGGACTCACTTCCAGATTACATTCTTTTAGATCAGATTCTGCGTCTCTATGTTGATCAGGATCATGGGTATGAACAGTTGATCGCAGATGGCTTTGAAGCGGCGTTAATCACACGTGTCATTTCTTTAGTAGATAAAGCTGAATACAAACGCCGCCAATATCCTCCTGGTACGAAAGTTTCAGGGCGAGCTTTTGGAAAAGATCGTCGACTTCCTATGACATCACGGTGGTCGCACTCTTAAATCTGCAAATCATTCGCAACTCGCTAATTTATGTGTAGTCAGTAAACTTGCTCTTATGCAAGCGATTATCGCGTGGTTTTTTATACACGACCGGATAGTTGATTTTTGCCTAGCTACTTCTTGCAGCTGCTGAACTCTTTCTTATTCAGCCCTGTCCTGTAATTCCCGTAGCTACATTTATTAGGAGAACCATGAGTACGTACAACACCATTACTGAAGCTTTTGGAAATACCCCGCTAGTGCGGATTAATAAAATCACCGACGGCGCCCAAGGCAATGTCTATGCAAAGTTAGAGTTCTATAACCCAACATCCTCGATCAAGGATCGCTTAGGAATTGCGATGATTGATGCCGCTGAAGCAAGTGGAGTACTCAAACCTGGTGGAACAATTGTTGAAGCGACTTCGGGTAATACCGGCATCGCGGTAGCGATGGTCGCCGCAGCACGTGGATATAAGTCGATTTTTACGATGCCAGAGTCAGTTTCAAAGGAGCGCCGCAAACTTATCCGTGCTTTTGGTGCTGAATTAGTTTTGACTCCAGCTGCCGACGGTATGAAAGGCGCAGTTGCAGCCGCTGAAAAACTGGGCGAGACAGGCGCGGTTTTAGTTCGCCAATTTGAAAACGAAGCCGGACCCGCGATTCATTATGCAACAACTGGCCCTGAGATTTGGAGAGATTTAGATGGCAAAGTTGATGCATTCGTTTGTGGCATTGGCACTGGCGGCACCATCACTGGCACGGGACGATTCTTAAAAGAGAAAAACCCAGCTATTCAAGTCTTTGGTGTAGAACCTGCGGCTTCACCGATTCTCAATGGTGGGGATCCGGGACCACACCCGCTACAAGGAATTGGGCCAAACTTTATTCCAACGATTTTAGACCGTACGGTGTATTACGAAATCTTGGATGCAACGGCCGATGATGCAATGAAGTTTGCACGCCGCGCAGCTGCAGAAGAAGGAATCTTGGCCGGTATTTCTTCAGGTGCAACTTTGTGGGCAGCAATTGAAGTTGCTAAACGTCCAGAGTTTGCTGGCAAGAATATCGCTGTCATTCTTGCATCAGCTGGTGAGCGTTACTTATCAACTATCTTGTATCAAGATTTAGCCGATTAATCATGACGTTCATCGGTGGCATAAAAGAAGATCTCGATAATGCACTGGCCCATGATCCAGCGGCCAGAAATCGTTTAGAGGTTGCCCTCACATATCCAGGTGTACATGCAGTGTGGGGGCATCGAATTTCGTATTTCCTGTGGAGAAAAAATCTCAAACTTATTGCGCGAATACATGCAAACGCAGTTCGTTTTACTACAGGAGTTGAAATTCATCCTGCTGCCATAATTGGTCGCCGGTTCTTTATCGATCATGGAATGGGTGTTGTGATTGGTGCGACGACAATCATTGGTGATGACGTCATGATGTATCACGATGTCACACTTGGCGCTAAGTCCAATGTGCAGGGAAAGCGACACCCCACAATTGAAAATAATGTAGTTATCGGAACTGGAGCCAGAATCATTGGTGATATCACCATTGGCCACGGCGCACGTATAAGCGCCAATGTGGTGATTACTAAAGATATTCCGGCTCAAAGTACGCTGGAAAGTAGTGAATTCTTCGTCATTTAAGCGATGTAACACGGTCGTAACCTGCCTTTGTAAGAATGCTGCACATGTCCCCAGAGATGAGCAAGCAACAAGAGTTCGTTCTTCGCACCATTGAAGAGCGCAACATCCGTTTCGTACGTTTATGGTTTACCGATGTTTTGGGCTTTCTCAAATCTGTTGCGATTGCACCTGCTGAGTTAGAAAATGCGTTTGAAGAAGGCATTGGCTTTGATGGCTCGGCAATTGAAGGCTTTGCACGAGTGACCGAGTCAGACATGTTGGCAAAGCCAGATCCAGCAACTTTCTCAATTCTGCCGTGGCGTACCGAGGCACCGGGTGCTGCACGTATGTTTTGTGACATCACCATGCCTGATGGCAGTGCATCTCCTGCAGATCCACGAAATGTTTTACGTCGGACGTTAGATAAAGCGGCCAGCATGGGTTACACCTGTTACACGCACCCTGAGATTGAATTCTTCTTATTCAAAGAAAAGCCTGAAGCTGGTGTTGCACCTGTGCCTGTAGATCAAGGTGGATATTTCGATCACACACCTGCCGTTGTCGGACACGATTTTCGCCGCCAAGCAATTACTTTATTAGAAGCGATGGGAATCTCAGTCGAGTTTTCACACCATGAAGGTGGCCCAGGCCAGCAGGAGATTGACTTGCGTGATGCCGATGCGTTAACGACTGCCGATAACATCATGACTTTTCGCCATGTCATTAAAGAGGTTGCCATGGACCAAGGTTTCCACGCCTCCTTTATGCCAAAACCTTTTACAGATCACCCAGGCAGTGGAATGCATACACACGTCTCGCTTTTTAAGGGCGAAGAAAATGCTTTTTATGACGCCAACTCCCAATACAACTTATCGAGTGTGGGTCGTTCATTTATCGCAGGAATTCTGAAGCACGCGCCAGAAATAACTGCAATAACTAATCAATGGGTAAATTCTTATAAGCGCCTCCATGGCGGAGGAGAAGCGCCTGCAGTTATCAACTGGGGACCAAGTAATCGCGGAGCACTTGTGCGTTTGCCTATGTATAAGCCGGGTAAGGAAAATTCAACGCGAATCGAATTCAGATCACCTGATACTGCATGTAATCCATATTTGGCCTATGCCGTTATGTTAGCTGCGGGCTTAAAAGGTGTTGAAGATAGCTATGTATTGAATGATTCAAGTGAGCTCATTTCATTACCTACCGACCTTAATGAGGCAATTGCTGAGATGGAAATGAGTGCACTTGTACGTGAAACGTTGGGTGAGCACGTTTTTGAATATGTTCTTCGTAATAAGCGCGCAGAATGGCTAGATTACAGCCGCCAAGTCAGCGCGTACGAACTCGATAGATATTTGCCAGTTCTTTAATTAGAAAGGGCCTCGAGTTTCCTCGAGACCCTTAGCTCAATAACATAGAGTTTATTGACCTTTGCCATATGTCATTCTGTGGAATTGAGACTTCGGAGTTGATGACGGGATTCGAACCCGCACCTTCTGAT
>WLHW01000065.1 GCA_009702525.1 Actinomycetota bacterium | reverse complement strand
ACTGCTCTAACCTTACTTATTGTGACTAGTGCATTGAGCGCCGCAGGCGAGTTAGCGATTCGTTCGCTTATAGAACGCGCTCCACTGGCGAGCTCATTGGCGCACGCATTTAAAACCAAGGGCTACACCTTGGCCCTTGTTGGTGGTCCGGTTCGCGATGCACTTCTGGGTCGGCTCGGAAATGATTTAGATTTCACTACAAACGCCTTGCCGCAAGAAACCAAGAAGATTCTCAACGAATGGGCCGAGAATGTTTGGGATATCGGAATTGCATTTGGAACTGTCGCTGGTAAGCGAGGTGACACAACTGTTGAAGTCACAACGTACCGATCTGAAAAATATGATTCCGATTCGCGTAAGCCCGAAGTCGAATACGGCAAAGAAATTTTGGGTGATCTATCTCGACGTGATTTCACCGTCAACGCAATGGCGCTAGAACTTACAAGTAATCAACCGGAGTTCATTGATCCATTTAATGGATTACAAGATTTATCAAAAAAGATTTTGCGTACACCCGTTTTACCGAATGATTCATTTAACGATGATCCACTTCGCATGATGAGAGCCGCGCGATTTGCTAGCCAACTTGATTTTGAAATCGCTCCAGAGGTTTTAACATCGATGAAAGATCTAGCACCAAGAATGTCAATAATCTCAGCTGAACGCATACGCGATGAATTCACTAAGATTTTAATGTCACCAAATCCGCGCACTGGAATTACAATTTTAGTTGATACCGGTATTGCAGATATTGTGATTCCAGAAATTCCTAAGCTACGCCTCGAAGTTGATGAGCATCACCACCACAAGGATGTTTACGAACACTCAATAACTGTTTTAGAGCAAGCAATTATGCAAGAGGATCGCTTAGGCGGGCCAAACTTAGTTATTCGCTTGGCCGCACTTTTACACGATATTGGCAAACCAAAGACAAGAAATTTCATTGAAGGTGGCGGGGTTTCATTTCATCACCACGAAATAGTTGGATCACGGTTAGTCAAAAAACGCCTACAAGAACTACGTTTTGATGGAGAAACGACTGAGGCCGTAGAAGTATTGACCGCACTTCATCTGCGTTTTCATGGATACGGTGATGGCGAATGGAGCGACTCGGCTGTGCGCCGTTACGTCCGCGATGCCGGAGACCTGCTCATTCACTTACACGTTTTAACCCGGGCAGACTGCACAACCCGTAATAAGGCTAAAGCCACTCGACTTTCAAAGGTTTATGACTCACTAGAGGCGCGGATCGATGTTTTGATGGAGCAAGAGGAGTTATCAAAAATACGTCCAGATTTAGATGGTGCTCAAGTCATGCAGATTTTGAATCTGAAACCATCACGTGACGTTGGTGCTGCCATGGATTTCTTAATGGAGCTCCGGTTAGACCAAGGACCAGTTGGTGCTGAAAAAGCCACTGAAGAGTTATTAACGTGGTGGAAAAACCGAACTACGAAGTAAACGCATCGCTGTCAAGAAATAAGCAGCGGAGACAGCTAACGGAACCCATACAGAGATTCCAGAGGTTGGTAGTAAGAGAGCAGCTATTAAACCGCCAGAAACAATCGCACCGTTAACTAAAACATCATAAACTGCAAAAACGCGGCCACGGAAATAATCATCAATCTTTGATTGCACGAGTGCATCATTTGTTACTTTTACATTCTGACCAAAAAACGAAGTAAAAAATGCAGTTGCAGCAAGTGTGATTTGAGTTTGGGATGCTGCCAATATGAGGGGACAAAACGCACTCACCATCATTGAGTATCTAATCCAACGGTGTCGGCCTACTTTTGAAACACCATATGGAGCGATGAATGCTCCTAAAAATAGGCCAACCCCAGCCAGTGATAGTGCAATTCCAAAACCTTTAAGACCTTTTTCTGGAAACGCAGGATCATTAAAAGTATTTCGCTCTAAAAGTAAGGCCGTTAATGTTAAAGCCGTTAAGCCACCCCGGTGTACAGCAGTTGTAAGAATTCCACGTGCTGCATCGCTATGAATAGCAAGAAAACGAAAACCATCCCGCATATCGTTTAAACCTTGCGTAAAACTTGTTGCTTCCTTTTCATGTTGTTGGGGGCCGATTTCATATTTCTTTAACCTTCCGGTTAGTAATGCGGCTGCGAAATAACCACCACTTGCAATAAGAATAAGAAGTGCATCTGCGTGATTTGCTAGAGCTAAGGAATCAACAAGAGCTCTAACACCAACACCGATACCTCCACCAATAACCACAAGTAGAGAGCCACCGGTAACAGCCATCGCATTTGCAGTAATGAGGGATTTGGGTTCAATGAGTAAAGGCAGACCCGCCGATAGCGCGGCGAGAATTAATCGGTTAATTCCAAAAGCGATTAAGACAACCACTGTTAACTCGAAACCGGTCGATCCACTAAATATAAGTAGCGCAACCAATAACAAGTTAGCAGCACGAAGCATATTTGCAGCAAATAAAGCACGCTGTCGTGAGATGCGATCCAAAATTGTCCCTACAAAGGGACCAACAATTGAGTAAGGCAAAAGAACAACAGCAAAACCAAGTGCGGCACTTAGCGCATTTGCTTGGCGCTCTGGAGAAAAGAGAACAAAAGAGGCAAGCGCGCTTTGGAAAATGCCGTCGGTAATTTGTCCCGCCCAACGTATGGCCAGTAGGCGAGAGAACCTGGGGTGCTTAAGTAGGTCAAAAAGACTCACAAGATTGAGCGTAGTCGCAGATCGTGGTTTATTCTTCTCTGACAATGAAATCTCAGCGATCGTACATCGACTATTCACTCGATAAGCGCGCCACTTTGTTGGCGCTGTTTCGGGGCACGGTTGATGCATGCGATGCCGATCCTTATTTATTACGCGCAGCCAAGTGGCACGGGGAAAAAGTTTCACGCAGCTGCCCCGTGTGCAAGAAGAACGCCCTCGTTGAACTGCGCTACACCTTTGGCGAACAGTTAGGACAATACTCAGGCCGCATTAAGACTCCACGCGAGTTAGAGGAGATGGAGCGCGAGTTTGGCGAGTTTCGTGTCTACATAGTTGAGGTATGTCCGGATTGTTCATGGAACCACATGTGCGCCTCCTTTGTCCTAGGCGATGGAACTGAGCGTAAAGCGCCTCGCAAGACACGTACCCTCGAGGATGACGATTACGCAGCACGGTAGCCTTAACTAATGCTGCGCAAACTACTTATACGAGCCACAATCTTCATTGGTGGCTTTGGTTTTATTGCTGCAGCGACATTGTTTGCTTTGGCTTATTTCACGGTGGATATTCCGGACCCCAACGCTTATGTAAATAGTCAATCCACGGTTATTCAATATTCAAACGGTGAAGAAATCGGCCGCGTTGGAACACAGAATCGACAGATTGTCCCTCTTGTAAAGATTCCACTCAACGTTCGGCATGCAGTGTTAGCCGCCGAAGATCGCGGCTTTTATTCCAATAGAGCATTTAGTGTGACGGGAATTGCGCGAGCAATATTTAATAACTTAAAAGGTGGATCACTACAAGGTGGTTCGACAATCACGCAACAGTATGCAAAGACGGCATTTCTTACACCTAGCCGCACGATTCAACGAAAGATAAAAGAGTTGGTTATCTCAATTAAACTTGAGAACCAGCTTTCCAAAGATCAAATCTTTGAAAGTTACCTAAACACAATCTACTTTGGCCGTGGTTCATATGGAGTTATGACCGCATCTCAACAGTATTTCAATCGAAATGTTGATCAATTAACAAACGCCCAAGCTGCAGTAATTGCTTCGATTCTGCGCTCGCCTGGTTTATACGATCCAGCATTTAAAAAAGGAAATAAAGAGAGATTGCTTGCACGATTTGAGTATGTAAAAAAAGGAATGGTTGATGCGGGTTGGTTATCCGTAAAAGATGCAGCCAAAATGAAATTTCCAACCGTTGCACCGCGTTCAACATCGGGACAACTCAGTGGTCCTAAAGGCCACATTATTGAAGCGGTACAAAAAGAGTTAGCAAAACTTGGTTTCAATCAAGATCAATTATTGGTGGGCGGCCTTGTTATTAAAACAACACTTGATCAAAAAGCCCAACAATCAGCTGTTGACGCAGTAAATAAGTTTTATCCTGCCAAAGCCCCAGATAATTTGAGAATTGGTTTAGTTGCAATCAGACCAGGCACTGGTGAAATCGTTGCTTTATACGGTGGCCGAGATTACTTAGCTCGTCAACTAAGCGATGCAACACAGTCAATTGCATTAGCCGGCTCGACTTTCAAACCATTTGCGATTATTGCCGCGTTAGAGCAAGGGATTCCACTGACATCTATGTGGAATGGCGATTCACCACAAGTTTTTGACGACGCAGGCAAGCCGTATGAAGTTTCCAACTATGGCAATGAGGGTTGGGGCCAAATAGATTTGCTCTATGCAACCAAACACTCAGTCAATACCGTCTTTGTGCCTCTAGGAATTAAAGTTGGACCAGTTGCAGTTGTAGATGTTGCCAGACGTGCCGGTATTCCAGAGTCAGTTGCAATGATGCCAACACCATCTGTTGTGCTAGGTGTTGCAAGCCCGCACGTGATTGATGTTGCAAATGCTTATGCCACTTTTGCTGCGCAAGGAATTAAATCGAAACCATTTTTAGTCTCTCAAGTTTTAGGTTCAAACAAGGGAGTTCTGTATCAAGCTAAACCAGAAACCCAGGAAGTATTTTCGAAAGAGGTAACGGCTGATTTAACGTACGCGCTCAAAGGTGTTGTAACTGGCGGAACAGGTGCGGCGGCGTTGGCACTAGGTCGGCCGGCCGCTGGTAAAACTGGAACTTCACAATCAAATGCATCAGCATGGTTCAGCGCGTACACTCCACAACTCGCGGCTTCTGTGGCTTTCTTCCGCGATAGTGCGTCAGAATCACTGAACGGAATTGGCGGCTTAACATCAGTAACTGGTGGAACTTTCCCGGCCAAGATCTGGACCGCCTTTATGAAAGGCGCACTTAAAGGGGAACCAGTGATGGATTTCCCCGCGCCAACAAATATCGGCGGCTTAGATCCGATAGTGATGACTTCGGGCGGCAAACAAACGCGTAAACCATAATGGCACTTCGTTTTAAAGCGCTTGTAGCTTTGGCCGTACTGGCCTCATTGCTTTCATTTGCCAAGTTTTCACACTGTGAAGGTACTAACTGGGCGACTCCAGATCAATATATTCACGCCTGCTATAGCGATTTACCCTCACTTTTTGGCGAACGTGGCTTGCAAGCTAACAAGTGGCCATATGCAAGTGATACAAATTCGGTGGAATATCCAGTTATCACTGGTCTTGTTATGTACGCGACTGCAGGCTTAGTTGATACAGCAGCTTCATACTTTAACCTGAATGCATTTTTATTAGCCTTACTATTTATTGGATTAGTAATTCTGGTTTTTAAAATGAATCCACGGTTTTCATACTTACTTCCAGTAGCACCAGCAATGATTGCCTCGCTCTATATTAATTGGGATTTATGGGCGATCATCACAATGATGTTGGCGATTTACTGGTTCGACCGAAAGGCATATTTATATAGTTCATTAGCTTTAGGTGTTTCTATCGCAACAAAGTTTTTACCGGTCTTTTTAATCTTTCCCATTATTTTTATTCTTTGGCGCCAAGATCGCATGCGAGAATTAGCGAAATATATTTTCAATACTTTCTTAATTTGGTTTTTGATTAATGCTCCGTTTGCTTTAACAACACCAACTGGTTGGTGGCGATTCTATAAACTCAATCTGGAAAGAGTTGCCGACTGGGGCTCACTATGGTTAGCCTTAAATCAATTAGGTCTTGGTCTTACTAATTTAAATTATTTATCAATACTTCTTTTGTTATTGTGCCTAACTGCGATTGCAGTCTTTATGTTT
>WLHW01000064.1 GCA_009702525.1 Actinomycetota bacterium | reverse complement strand
GTGCTTCTTCATTAAAGGCAATCTGCTTTGCCATGAGTCGTGCTCGCTTTCGTTAGATCCTGCGTGTGCCGGGGGCTTTATCACTCGCACCCCGAGAGTGCTAACGCCAAATCTACGGGAGGTATTCCTCAGACGCAAAACGGGGAGATGCTAGGTCGAGCTAGCGGGCGATACGGGTGGACATACGGGCCTCGCGCAGGCGGCGAAGGCGCTTTACCAGCATCGGTGCGGCGGTAAGGGCGTCATCCCGGTCGATCAAGTCGTTAAGCAGTTGGTAGTAGCGCGGGGCGGTCAGATCGAAAAGCTCTTTAATAGCCGCCTCTTTAGCTCCGGCGTAACGCCACCAGCTACCTTCAAAATCTAGGATTCTGGTCTCTAAATCGCTTAAGCCGCTGTGCATTATTGGCTCTTCCTGTGCAGACATGGGTAAAAGCGTATCGGGATGAGCATAAAAGTGTGGGATTTACAGCCTGTCCATTATCAACTTGATATCTGAAACTTTTGTCCAAGGGTTAACAATTGCAAATCGAAGAATGGGTTGACCGTGATGAGATGAGGGTGGAATAAATCCAATTTGATCCGAGAGTAATTGATCAGACCATTTTTGATAATCACTTGCTGTCCACCCTTTGCGAATAAAAGCAACAATAGAAAGTTCAGGTTCGCAGACAAGTTCTAAATGTGGATGTGCTCGAACTAATTCGGCGGCTGCACGTGCAATTTCCAATGTGTGTTCCATCGCTTCGGTGTAGGCATCAGTACCGTGTGCAGCTAATGAAAACCAAAATGGCAATCCGCGAGTACGTCGCGTTAATTGAATTGCATAATCAGATGGTGACCATGCTCCATCTTTTAACGTATCTAAATACGAAGCATGTTGCGAATGCACTGCGCGAGCGAGTTCGGGCTCACGGTAAATTAATGCACATGCATCGTAAGGTGCGAACAGCCATTTGTGTGGATCGACAATAAATGAATCAGCCTGTTCTATGCCATTGAAATGTTTGCGCACTGATGGGGCACAGAGTGCAGCTAAACCGTAAGCGCCATCGACATGAAACCAAATATCACGTGCATGTGCGGCGGTAGCAATGCCTTCTAAGTCATCGATAATTCCTAAATTAGTAGTTCCCGACGTTGCTACAACTACAAATACTCGCTTCGAAGTTGTTGTATGTAGAGCGTCAATAGCTGCAGCAACTGCGCTGCCCATTAACTTTCCATCAGCGGCTACAGGTACCTTCATTATTTCGACATCCATCACATTCGCCGCACTCACTATTGAAGAATGCGCCTCTTCGCTGCAAGCAATCACCCACTTAGTCGCATCTGGAGATTTTTTCTTAGCTTCTGTGCGCGCGACAACCAGCGCTGAAAGATTTCCAATGGTGCCGCCTTGCACAAATACCCCGCCTGCAGATTCGGGCATGCCAGCCAAATCTGATAACCAGCGCAGCGCTTGGTTTTCGGCAAAGACTGCGCCTGCACCTTCTTGCCATGAGCCGCCATATAAAGCACTTGCTCCAACGACTAAATCAAAAAGGTTTGCATACTCACTCGGGGCTGAAGGAATAAAAGCTAAATTTCGTGGATGATCCGTAGAGATACACGCTTTAGCAAGCACACTTGTAAAGACTTCTAGTGCGTCATGTCCACCAAGACCCTTTGCAGTAATCGTGTTGCCGACTTCATTAAATAAATCTTCGGCAGTGCGAGGTCCGTCAAGAGGTGGGTCATTCTTTAAGCGATCAAGACTGTAAGCTAAAACTTCGGCAGCAAGTGCCTCTACTTCAGCAGTGAATTCATGCATCCTTCCTTGCCTTCTTTACAATATTTCTTAGCATGGTTGGAAAAACAAAGAGATGAAGCGGTGCAACTGCATACCAATACATCTGTCCGCCTAGGCCACGAGGATTAAAGGTTGCCTCCTGAACAATTTTGGTCTTTCCATTTTCTCGTGTCACTGTAAATTCCAGCCACGCCTTACCTGGCAAAACCATTTCGGCATATAACTTTAATCTGCGACCAGCTTCTAACTCTTCTACTCTCCAAAAATCTAAACTTTCACCCACGCGCAAGAAATCAGGATCACGGCGACCTCGACGCAAACCAACGCCACCAACTAGGAATCGATCTAAAACTCCACGTGCCCACCACAAGAAATCTGCACCAAACCAACCGTTGTCGCCACCAATTCGCTCGATCTGACGCCATACCTTCTCTACAGATACATCTGTGAACGCTTCGCGGTAATCGCGCAGAACCATTTCACCTGCCCAATCGGGATCCCCTTGTGCTTTTTGCCACGGTGCTACGGGCATCGTTGCATCCGACCAGCGAGTTTCAACACCATGCGCTGTGATCATTGACAGAGCTAATGAAATAGCTGTTTCAACATCAATTAAACCTTCGGTGGGTTTTGGAATTAGTGCATCAATACTCTTTGCAGGATCTGCGACAACCTCACTTATGAGCGAACCAACAAGCGGTCGGGCAAGAGCGGTCGGCACTGGAGTTACTAAACCAATCCATAAACTTGAAAGTCCAGGTGTCAACACCGGAACCTTAATAATCCAACGCTTCCTTAAGCCCGATAGTTTTGCAAACTTTTGCATCATGTCCGCATATGACAAAACTTCAGGGCCACCAATATCGAACACTTGATTTACGGGTTTTTCTAAGTGTGCCACGCCCTTTAGATAATACAAAACATCTCGGATTGCGATTGGGTGCGTTTTATTCATAACCCATTTAGGTGTTGTCATGATCGGAAGTCGGTGTGTTAAGTGGCGCAACATTTCAAAGCTCGCAGAGCCTGAGCCAATAATAATTCCGGCACGAAGCTCTAAAACTGGTACTGAAGTTGTTGCTAAAGATTTTCCTGTCATCGCACGAGACGCAAGATGCTTACTGATGTTTACATCGTTTGCGATTCCGCCCAAATAAATAATCTGCGATACGCCAGCTTTTTCGGCGGCTGTTGCAAAATTACGAGCCATTTCGCGTTCAATTTCATCAAAATTTGGACCCAAATTAATTGAGTGCAACAAGTAATAGGCTGTATGAATACCTTCTAGCGCTCTCTGTAAATCACTAAAATTTTCTGCACTTCCTTCGCAAATATCAACCAATGATGCCCATGGCTGACCCATGATTTTGTACTTATCGCGGACCAATATTCGAACATCCTCTTTTTCATCGACAAATGCGCGGACTAATCGGCCACCAACATAGCCAGATGCCCCTGTGACGAGGTACTTACGGTTTTGAATAGGCGTGGTCATGTTGCAAAGCCTAGACTTACTCCATGCAAAACACACCTCAAAAGCCTCGAGTAGTAATACTGGGTGCTGGCTTTGGCGGACTTACTGCCGCACGAGCCATGGCTGATTTTGCTCACGTCACGATTGTCGATCGCCATAACTTCCAAACCTTTTTGCCCTTGCTCTATCAAGTATCCACTGCTGGCTTAGCTGCCGATCACGTTGCACACCCAATTCGCGGTGCGCTACGTAAATCCGGCGTTCAATTCCGAATGGGATCTCCAGTTTCGATTGACCACAAGAATAATTCAATCAAATTAGATAGCAGCGAAGTTTTAGAGTTTGATCAACTCATTATTGCTTTGGGATCAGTTACCGCAGATTTTGGAATTCCTGGCGTTTCTGAGCATGCACTTGGAATGAAAAGCGTCAATGAAGCGCTCTTAATCCGTTCAGAAGTAATGCGCCGATTTGAGGATCTCTGCCGATTTGAAGACGAAACAATCTTTTCAATCTCTGTTGTCGGCGGTGGTCCAACGGGAGTCGAGATGGCTGGCGCATTTGCTGAGTTAGTTCGCGGGCCGCTTACACATGATCAAGCCCACGCCGCTGACCACATCAAAATCAGTTTAATTGAAGCGGGTCCCCGAATATTGCCGATGTTTTCAGAGAAATTATCGGCTCATGCTAAAAAAGATTTAGAAAAACTTGGAGTGACGGTTCACCTAAATACTGCCGTTGCTGAAATCAAGCCTCGATCGATTCTGATTAAAGATGGCAGCACCATTCCTTCTGAGGTCACTATTTGGGCCGCTGGCGTAAAAGGTGAACCAACGAGCCAAAAATTAAACCTTCCAATCGTAAATACCCGCATTGATGTCGATAACACGCTGCAGGTCAAGCACTATCCACATATCTTCGCTATCGGTGACGTGGCAGGTTTTGTTGGTGACGATGGTCGTTTTCTTCCCATGGTTGCGCCGGTAGCCATGCAACAGGGAAGATTTATTGCCAAGCAGATTAAGCGCTTAGCAAACGGGCAAGCGCTGGAAGCTTTTAAGTACACTGATAAAGGTTCGATGGCAACTATTGGACGCCATAAAGCAATTGTTGAGGTTAAAAAACTTCGTTTAGTTGGAATTCCAGCATGGTATGCCTGGCTTTGGTTGCACCTATTTTATTTATTAGGTGGGCGTAACAAGATTGGCACTATGGCTGATTGGACGTGGAACTATTTAACTTTTGATCGCGGTAACCGTCACATCATGGATTCTTTGTAATGCCGCAATATGTAAATTTGCGGGGGCATCAGACTTATACCTATGAGTGGGATAACGACGGTGAAGCCGTAGTTTTACTTCATGGCGGTTTAAGTAAAACTTCTAGCTTGGACTACATACTGGTTCCAGCCCTTGAAGATGAGTTTCATGTCTTTGCTTACGACAGAACGGGCCATGGTTTTACCGGTGATCAATCTGGGAGCCTGCACTTTGAATTTCAGAGCAATGAGGCCATTGCATATTTAGAAGAGGTAGTTAAAGAGCCCGCTCACTTAATTGGTTATAGCGATGGAGCAATCATTGCGCTTATGGTCGCAATTAAGCGGCCCGATCTAGTTAAGTCGATTATTTCGATTGGTGGTAACTTCCACTACAACGGCGTGATGCCAAATGCTCATATTGTCCGTGCAATAAGCCAAGAGGAGCAGGCTGAATACAATTTAATTTCGCCTGATGCACCGGATACATTGCTCAAAAAAACTCAAAGGATGCACGCAATTTGGGCAGAAGAGCCAAATATTACTGTTGCTGAGTTAGCGCGTATTGAGTGCCCAGTACTCGTTTTGGCCGGCGATGATGATGTAATCAATCATCACCACACCGTTGAACTATACGAAGCGCTTGCCCTTGGTCAGTTAGCGATTATTCCGGGAACTTCACATAGTGTGATGAAAGAAAAACCTGAACTTTTACATGCGGTAATTATGCAATTTCTAGAAGATTTAAGTTTTCCAGTGACGCGATGGCCGGTTCGCCGAACTAACAATCAACCGGAGTAATTTTTCCTGTTGCAACATCATAAATTGCGCCACCAACCGAAACGCCAGAGTTAAGTAGACGATAGTTTCTTACCAATTGAACATCTTCAATCAATGATGCCTTTTGATCAGCTACAGTTTTAAACTCAAGTTCAGAAGTATCGATTCCATATTTAGTATCAATTTCACGATGGATTTCGGCCTCATCGACTTGAGCCATACGACAATTGGTATGAGGCATAATTAAAATTCTTTTGACTCCTAGTAAATATGTTGCAAGGACCAGAGTACGAAGTACGTCATCTGTTACACGAGCCCCAGCGTTACGTAAGATTTTTGCATCACCAGATCTCATTCCAACTACAGATAGCGGATTAATGCGTGAATCCATACAGGTGACAATTGCTAAACCCTTTTGGGCAACTCCAGTTAAATCTGAGTATTTGAAATCTTTGATGTATTCATCGTTAGCGGCGATAGCATCGGCAAAATCATCATAAGGAAAAGTAGACATTATTTTCCCCTTCCTAAAAACTACGAGCCCCCCGTCAGGATTGAACTGACGACCTGCGCATTACAAGTGCGCTGCTCTACCACTGAGCTAGAGAGGCCTACGTGCGAACACGTATCGATCTTGCGACCAGCGGCAATTATGGCAGTG
>WLHW01000063.1 GCA_009702525.1 Actinomycetota bacterium | reverse complement strand
TCTACAGCGTGTGCTGCTTCCTTCTTGCTGTCGTTGAAGTGTGGTGCCAACGCCGCAATGAATTGGGCCTTATTCATTGAAATCCCCTTATTACGCGTAAATGTTAAGCAATTGCTTAACGTGTTAACAAACTTACGCGTATTTATAGGCCTTTTACGCTATTAATGCAGGCGTGTCGCATACTTTATTTTTCTCGTTTGAGGCAAAAAATCGATGTTTTACGCGTAGAAAACTCTCAATTTAACGTTGAGGGTTTGTCATGGCTGACCATAGATGCGTAAAAAACCAGTGATTTACAAGTATTTTCCCGCTCAACCTCGAATAGGAAGTGTTGCAGGCTTGTACGCCGCACGAGACTTCTCAAAAGTGGCGATGGAATCAGCGTGTTTGACTGTTAATCCGATGTCATCCAAACCCTCCATTAAGCGCCAACGGGTGTAATCATCGATGGCAAATGGAAGAACGATGGTGTTGTAGCGAACGCTGCGAGACTCCAAGTCAACGGTCACCGTTGTAGTTGGTTCTGCTTCAATTGCCGCCCATAACGCTTCGACATCGGCTTGATCGATGATCACGGTCAACAATCCGCCTTTGAGCGAATTGCCACGAAAGATATCTGCAAAGCGGCTCGAGATAACCGCTTTGAATCCATAGTTTTGCAGCGCCCATACTGCGTGTTCACGAGAAGAGCCTGTTCCAAAATCAGCACCTGCAACTAAAACTGTGCCACTTTTGTAGGCAGGTTGGTTGAGTACGAACTCTGGGTCAATGCGCCAGGCTGCAAAAAGTCCATCTTCAAAACCGCTGCGCGTGACTCGCTTGAGATAGACGGCAGGAATAATCTGATCGGTATCAACATTGCTGCGACGCAGAGGAACTGCAGTACCAGTGTGTGAAATAAATTTTTCCATGGTGAGTTACCTATTCCTTTACAAATCAGCCGGTGATGAGAGAGTTCCACGTAGCGCAGTTGCTGCAGCTACGAGCGGACTAACTAAGTGAGTACGTCCGCCTTTACCTTGACGGCCTTCAAAGTTTCTATTTGATGTTGACGCTGAACGTTCACCAACGGCTAATTGATCTGGATTCATTCCTAGACACATTGAGCATCCAGCATTTCGCCATTCGGCACCAGCATCGATAAATACTTTATCTAAACCCTCAGCCTCTGCTTCAAGGCGCACACGCGCAGAGCCTGGAACAACTAACATGCGAAGTGTCGATGCAATCTTCTTTCCCTTAACGACATCGGCAGCTGCACGAAGATCCTCGATACGTCCATTGGTGCAAGAACCCAAGAAAACAGTGTCAATGGCTATGTTTTTAAGTGGGGTTCCAGCTTCAAGTCCCATGTAGACCAAAGCACGCTCTGCAGCACCGCGAGCCTCTTCATCGTGAATATCAGCTGGGTTTGGAACCAATGAATTCAACGGTGCGCCTTGACCTGGATTTGTTCCCCATGTAACAAATGGCTCTAACGTGTTGGCGTCTAAGTTAACTTCACTATCAAAAACTGCATCTGAATCCGTAAATAAGGTTTTCCAATACGCGACAGCTGAATCAAAATCTTCAGGAGCATGTGGCTTTCCTAAAATATAATCAAAGGTTGTTTGATCTGGCGCAATAAGCCCTGCGCGGGCTCCGGCTTCGATCGACATATTACATACAGTCATGCGTGATTCCATCGAAAGGGCTCTAATGGCACTTCCACGATATTCGATTACATAACCCTGTCCGCCGCCGGTACCGATTTTTGCAATAATTGCCAAAATAATATCTTTTGACGTCACACCTGGCTTAAGCGTTCCCTCAACGTTAATTGTCATAGTTTTTGGACGAGCAAGTGGCAAAGTCTGGGTCGCTAGTACATGCTCTACTTCAGATGTACCGATACCAAAAGCAAGGGCACCAAAAGCACCATGTGTTGACGTGTGCGAATCTCCGCAGACAATTGTCATTCCCGGTTGAGTAAGTCCAAGTTGTGGTCCAACAACATGGACAACGCCTTGATCTTTATCCCCGAGTGAGTGAATACGTACTCCAAATTCGGCGCAGTTAGCGCGCAAGGTATCTACTTGTAGCTTGGATACTGGATCGGCGATTGGTTTATCAATATTTTGTGTTGGAACATTGTGATCTTCGGTAGCGATAGTTAGATCCGGACGTCGCACGTTTCGACCTGCAAGACGTAATCCATCAAATGCTTGCGGACTAGTAACTTCATGGATTAAATGCAGATCGATGTAGACAAGATCAGGTTCGCCTTCGGCGGCACGTACTACGTGCTCTGCCCAAATCTTTTCCGCTAACGTTTTACCCATCGAAGCCAACTCCTTTATTCAATTGCCATATCAAATAGTGGGATGCTAATATCACCCTATGGTCAAGAAGAATAGCGGAGTTGGCGTCTTAGATAAAGCCGTCGCAATTTTGAGCACGCTAGAGGCCGGCCCACACTCATTAGCCGAGCTAGTCGCCGCTACCGGAATCGCCCGACCTACTGCCCATCGATTGGCGGTAGCCCTTGAATTTCATCGCTTAGTGACTCGAGATCTTTCAGGTCGATTCATTATCGGAAACCGTTCTGGTGAACTCAGCGCGGCAGCGGGAGAAGATCGATTGCTTGCAGCCGCAGGTCCGGCCCTCGCAGCGCTACGCGATGCAACGGGAGAAAGTGCACAGTTGTATAAGCGTCAAGGAGATCAGCGCATCTGTGTCGCTGTAGCAGAACGTCTTTCTGGTCTTCGCGATTCAGTACCGATTGGTGCCGCCTTAACTATGCAGGCCGGATCAGCTGCTCAAATTTTACTGGCGTGGGAAGATAGCGAAAAGATTCATCGCGGATTAACCAGCGCCCGTTTCACTGCTGCGCAATTAGCGGCAGATCGACGTCGCGGTTGGGCTCAATCTGTTGGAGAGCGTGAAGCTGGAGTTACTTCGGTCTCAGCGCCAGTAAAGGCACCCAATGGAAAAGTAATTGCAGCAGTAAGTATTAGTGGACCTATCGAACGATTAGGTCGCCAACCTGGCCGCATTCATGCAGCGGCCGTAGTTGCTACAGCTGCTCGCTTGAGTGAATATCTAGCTCGCGAATAACTCGACCAATAACACCAAAACCAAAACCTTTTCGTTGTAACAGGGATTGAATACGACGTATCTGAACTTCCGCATCAAGACGTGACATCGTCGAATATTTTTTCATCGCTAGAGAAAATGCCATCCGATACTCATCTTCATCATCGATCTCATCCAAAGCCTCATCAATAGAGTTTTGATCTACCCCCCTCGTGCGAAGCTCTCCCGCGATTATTCGCTTGGATAGTTTCTTAGAAGTATGTCGTGATTGAGTCCAGGCTTTAGCAAACTCGGCATCGTTAACTAAGCCGGCCTCTTGAAGGCGAAAGACAACTGCATTTGCAATATCGTCCTCAGTGCCGCGCTTTTTAAGATGAGCCAGGAGCTCACCCTTACTCTTGGCCCGCGTAACGAGTGCATTTAATGCAATCGTATGTGCGATTGAGTAAGGGTCAGCGCCCTGGTCAACTTTTGCAAACTCAAGGCTAATTAGAAATCAACCTCTGCTGTGGCCTCATCGATTGCAGCGATCAGGTCGGCATCGACCACGATTGGCACAAAGTGTCCGCGAATCTTGGCCTCAATCTCATTAGATAGATCTGGGTTATCAAGAAGGAATGTGCGGGCATTCTCCTTGCCTTGACCTAACTGATCGGCCTCATATGTATACCAAGCTCCAGACTTCTTAACGATACCGATTTCAACACCCATATCGATAAGTGAGCCTTCACGTGAAATACCTGTGCCATAAATAATGTCGAACTCAGCCTGCTTAAATGGAGGAGCCATCTTGTTCTTGACTACCTTCACGCGCGTGCGGTTACCGACAGCATCTTGGCCATCTTTGAGAGTTTCAATGCGACGAATATCTAAGCGAACTGAGGCATAGAACTTAAGTGCTTTACCACCTGTAGTGGTTTCAGGTGAGCCGAAGAAGACACCAATCTTTTCACGAAGCTGGTTAATAAAGATCGCCGTTGTCTTCGATTGATGAAGTGCACCGGTAATTTTACGGAGTGCTTGCGACATAAGACGAGCTTGTAAGCCCATATGTGAATCACCCATCTCGCCTTCAATTTCAGCACGAGGTACAAGGGCTGCAACTGAGTCGACAACAACTAAATCAAGTGCACCAGAGCGAATTAACATATCCATAATCTCTAACGCTTGCTCACCAGTATCTGGTTGCGAAACAAGAAGTGCATCGATATCAACGCCAAGCTTCTTTGCGTACTCTGCATCAAATGCATGCTCTGCATCGATGAATGCGCAGATTCCGCCGGCCTTCTGTGCGTTAGCAATTGCATGTAGCGTAAGAGTTGTCTTACCTGAAGACTCTGGTCCGTAGATCTCTACGATACGTCCGCGTGGCAAGCCACCGATTCCAAGAGCGATATCTAATGCGATTGAACCAGTTGGTATTACTTCAACAACTTGATTAGCACGATCTGACATCTTCATAACTGAGCCTTTACCAAATTGACGTTCGATCTGGGCTAGGGCTGTATCGAGCGCTTTTTGGCGCTCAGTGGTTGCTTTTTCCTGCGATGCATCATTGGCTTTATTGCTTTTTTCAGTAGCCACTTCATTCCTTTCGATAGAACGTCGTATGACGTTTGGTGTCTGGCCCAGAAGGTACGGAGACCCACCGACGGACCGCTGCTAGTGCCCCACGGACTGTGGGAAAGAAGCTACGGTCGGAAAGTGGAACCGCTCTGGTTGTACAGGTATAAGGGTAACCGAACACCTGTTCGAAAGGTAGCAGGCCCCACTGACAAATCTGAGCGTGTCGCAGCTCGATCCTTCGCCCATACTTACCCCGTGCTGATTCTGTTACCCCCAAGTGAGAAAAAGGCGCTAGCGCCTGGGGCTGCCATCGATGTCTATATGGGCGTGCTCTATAAGGCGCTGGATTGGGCATCGTTAACGCAGCCACAGCGCGCTGTTGGCCAGCGATCGATTGCGATCATATCGGCCAAATATGGGGTGCTTCGGCCATTAGATCCAATCGAGGCGTATAAAGAAATAATTAATAACGCTGTAATGCGCAAGCCAGTCACTGATTATTTAGAAGCGATTAAGACGGATTTAATCATTGATTGTCGATCTTCTACTTATCAAGGCGTATGGACTCCCCCATTTAATCTCTGTGTTGAAATAAAGGTCTTTACCGAACTCAATGGAGTGAAAAAAATTATTACGCATATGTCTAAAAAGACAAGGGGCGAAGTAACACGAATACTTCTTCAAGAAGTTGCTCCTACCAATCCGAAAGAACTCTGCACTATTATTTCACGACACTTTAAGTGCTCTCTGATTGAAGCGACTGAGCACTCGCCTTGGGTATTAGAGGTTATTGCCCACTAGCTTGTTTGATTATCTTCACAATCAATTCGGGGTAATCCCACATGGGAGCATGCCCACACTTATCAATAACTAACCATGTACTGTGCGATGGGGCAAGTGAACGCTCCTGTGAAGCGGGATATGGCAAAGTGTTATCGGTATCGCCAAAGAGAATTGTTACAGGAACTTGCGCATCTACATGAGCTTCAAATCGCTTGGTAAGCATTCCATCCCACGCCGGAAAGTATCCTGTACAGGTAGACATTGCAAAACTTGCGTCAAAGCAAATTTCATAACTTAACTCTTGCCACTGTGGACTTACATTAGAAAATCCAATTTTTCGTAAAACCTTTGATCGTAAACCAATTTTTAGAAATGGTTTTAACACTTTAGCTAAGTAGTACGACCGGGCTTCACTGGGTAAGCGCCCCGTTGCCGGAGTAAGCCATAGACCAGCTGGTGCTAAACCGGTCAGTGATTTTATTCGCAGAGGTTGATCTGCTGCCATCTCTAGAGATATCCATCCGCCTAAAGAGTTACCCGCAAGATGGAATTCACGAATTCCATAAACGCTCTCCACCGTATTGAAAATTAATCGACCTAAAGACTGCGGATCCATTGCCTGGCTAGGCTCAAAAGGAGTCAATCCATGGCCGGGTAGATCCACGGTAATCACACTGAAACTCTGTGAGAGTTGGGTGATCACGGGTTTAAATGCCGTTGCTGCTGATCCAAGACCGTGAATAAGAACTAATGGGGGGTGTGACTTACTTGTCTGCGTGATTGTCGTAGCGAGCTTCACATTTAAAACCTATGCTTTTCAGTCTCTTTGGGATGTTCTTTGCACACTGCTCGCCAAATTTCATCTGGCTCAAAGCCATCCTTGAGTGCTTCATT
>WLHW01000062.1 GCA_009702525.1 Actinomycetota bacterium | reverse complement strand
CCTAGCAAAAGTTTCAGCTGCAGCTGCAGCCGGTGGCTTACCAGATATTCTGGCTGCAAATGTTATTGATGGACCAAACTATACACGTTCTGGATTGTGGCTAAATATTGATAGTCGCATCAAGAAACTTCCTTATTGGAAACAATTAGCAACAGGCCACATGGCATCTGCCGTGTATAACCAGAAATACTACGCAGTCCCACACGTAGTTGATGCTTCATCAATCTACTTCAACAAGGTTCTTTTTGAAAAAGCTGGTTTGGATTCAACTAAACCCCCTACAACTCTTAAAGACATGGCGATCGCGGCTGCAAAGATTAGTGCACTTGGTGGTGGAGTAGATGGTTTGTACTTCCCGGGTAACTGTGGAGGATGTCTAGCATTCACATTGTTCCCATCAATCTGGGCAAGCGGACAAAAGGTCTTAAATCTTCAAGGCAACACTTCATACCTTGGAACTCCAAAAGCAAAGGCCGTCTTTGATATCTACGCAAAAATGTGGAAAGACGGAACTATGGCCGTAGGGTCCAAGAATGAAGCCGGAGCTACACAAAACGCGGTATTTGAATCTGGTAAAGCAGGATTTGCATTACTTGGATCAAAAGCGCTTGGAACTATTAAGGAAAGCGACAAGCTAAAAATTGGCTTAGTAGCATTAAGCGGTCCTGATGGTGGAACCTCAACATTTGTTGGTGGAGACACGATTGGCATCTCAGCTACATCCAAAAATGTTGATGCTGCTTGGAGTTTCCTGCAGTGGACTCTTGAAGAAAAACAACAGATTGATATCTATGCTGCGAAGAACTTCATGACTTCGCGTCGCGACTTAGCGGATAATAAGTTTGCTCTAGCAGATCCTCGCATGGTGCTTTTGAATAAGCTCCTTGCAGTAGGGCAGAGCCCTTATTCAGCACGGTTCTTCCAGACATTCAATGATGCAAACGGTCCATGGATTCTTTTCGTAAGAGAAGCAATCTTTGGAAGCGGAGTATCAAAGACGTTGCTAGCGAAGCTTAATTCTTCACTATCAGGTTGAACCAGTTTCTAAAATAAGTATCAAACGCAAGAAATAAATAGAGAGGAACCACCGCACTGTGGCTATAGCCCAGAAAGAGATATTGAAAAGGAAAGTTTCAATACGCTCTAAAAGACCTAACCGAGGGTTTAGGTCTACCTGGGTAGGCTGGGGATTTGCAGCCCCAGCAGTGGTGGTTCTTCTCTTATTTTTTATTATCCCTCTGGGATATTCAATTCTTATTTCGACAAAAGATTGGCCGCTTCTTGGGCCTGATCACCCAACAAACTTTCCTGATAACTATGTGAAAATATCCGATAATGAGTTATTCATAAATTCATTATCATTTACGGTTAAATACACAGCAATTATTACAACGATTCTACTAACCCTAAGCCTTGGGCTTGCCTTACTTATTCAAGAAGGTAAGAGTAGAAGAAACGGAATTTTAAGGACGATTTATTTTCTTCCTGTAGTTACAGGGCTGAGCACGGCAGCTTTACTTTTTCTGGGTTTTTTAAATCCAACAGTTGGACCCATGACATTTATTTTTAATAAGTTTGGAATGAATCCAGACTGGCTTGGTACGCCCAATATGGCACTTACAAGCACCGTGATGATGATGACCTGGCGATTTACGGGTTTCTATATGGTAATTATGCTTTCGGGTTTACAGGCGATTCCACGGGATATATATGAGTCAGCCTCAGTAGATGGATCCAGCCGGTTGAGTACTTTTAGATTTATAACCATTCCACTCATGAGATCCACGTTAGCTCTATGTTTAATTTTGATTTTAACTGGTGGCATGGTTGCCTTCGAGCAATTTTACATACTTACCGCTGGTGGACCAGATAATTCAACGGTAACAATTGTAATGACAATCTTTCGCCAAGCCTTTAGCCAGTTTGAAATGGGCGCAGCCGCAGCGATGTCAGTTGTTTTACTTCTAGCGTTAGTCGTAATGAATATTTTACAACTCCGCTTAGTCCGTAAAGATGATTCAGGTGATAGCCGATGAGATTCCGGACAGCATTTTCTATTATTATGGCAACTTTATTTCTCGGACCCATTTTATGGGTTTTATTAGGTGCATTCAGGTATGGCGAGGTTAATATTAGTTTTCAGAATTTCTCGCGATTGTTGACCTATGGAGAAGGGCTTACAACATATCTAAAAAATACATTACTTGTTGTTGTAGTAACCGTACTTGGTTCTCTGTTTGTTTCGCTCTTTGCCGGATACGCATTTGCTCGAATCAATTTTCGAGGTAGTAAAGTTCTTTTTATTGCAATTCTTTCAATTTTGATGGTGCCACACGCGAGCCTATTAATACCTCTCTTTATTTGGTTAAGTAAGTTACACCTAGGAAATAGCCTTATAGGCTTAAGTTTTGTCATGATTATGTATCAATTGCCTTTCTCGGTTTTTATGATGCGTAACTCATTTGAAGCTGTACCTAAGGAGCTTGACGAAGCAGCCATGATTGATGGGTGTGGGCGATTGAAAATGATATTTCTTGTCTTACTTCCTGCTGTAAGTCCGGGGCTCATTACAGTGGGGCTATTTGCTTTTCTGGCATCGTGGAATGAATTTATTACAGCCCTTATTCTCCTCAATGATGGTAGCAAGTTCACTATTCCTTTGATGCTGGTCAATCTTGTTAGAGGAGATTTTGGTTCTATTGATTTTGGTGCGTTGCAGGCTGGAATTGTTATTTCTGCGGCTCCGTGCGTCATTTTATTTTTTGTTTTACAAAAATATTTTGTTGGTGGATTTACAGCCGGTGCGGTTAAAGGATAAAAATACAATGGGAGATGAAAAGACAATGATAGATAGCCAGCAAAAAGTGATGCCTGTAATTCCTTCATCATATAAGTTACGAGCACTAGATCTTCGTGATGTTGTGCTTACAGATGGATTCTGGCACAAGAGACAACGTCAAAATACTGAAGTTGTGCTTGACCACGCTGATTCGTGGATTGAAAAGCTAGGTTGGTACGATGCTTTTGTTGCAGCCGCAGGCGGTGAACCAAAGCGGCCATTACAGGGCAAGCTTTTTACAGACGCCGACGTTTATAAAACGCTTGAGGCAATGATATGGGAAGTCGCATCTCGACCCGACCCTAAAAGAGAAGCACGAATTATGGAGATTGCGCACTTAATCGCAGGCGCACAAGAACCAGATGGCTATGTGAATACTTTTTTTGGGATAAAAGGGCGTGAGTTCCGATATTCAGATGTGGCTCACGGGCATGAACTTTACTGTGGAGGTCACTTTTTCCAAGCTGCTGTAGCTCGAATTCGAAGCGGCAAGGATGACATTTTGACACAAACTGCAATCCGCTTTGCAAATCGGATCTGTGAAGATTTTGGTGTTGGCGGCATAGAAGGATCTGATGGTCATCCAGAAATTGAAGTAGCAATGATGGAACTATATAGAGCGACCGGCGACAAAAAATATCTTGCACAAGCAAAGCGATTCATAGATGGCCGCGGGTATAAGACATTTGAACAACATGCCATTGGACATGAATATTACAGTGATGACATGCCAGTTCGGGAAGCAACGATTTTTAGAGGTCACGTAGTAAGAGCGTTGTATTTCGCAGCCGGAGTTGTGGATCTAGCGGTGGAGACTAATGATTTAGAACTGCTTAATGTACTTGAATTACAGTGGGCAAATACATGGGCAAAAAGAACCTACATAACCGGTGGTATGGGCTCTCGTCACCTTGGTGAGTCATTCGGTGAGGATTTTGAGCTCTCTCCAGAACGCGCGTATACCGAAACTTGTGGCTCCATCGCAGCAATTATGGTCGCTTGGCGATTGCTTTTAGCAACAAATAATTCTCATTATGGAGATGCTATCGAGCGGTTACTTTATAACATGGTGGCAACTCATCCTTCCGAGGATGGATCGCGATTCTTCTATGCAAACCCATTACAAAAACGTGAACCAGGAATTTATGCCGAACCTGGTGAAGCTCCATTTAGAAAAGATACATTGCGAGCTGAATGGTTTTGGGTTTCGTGCTGTCCAACAAATTACGTTCGACTATTGGCAAGCCTTTCTGGCTACATGGCGACCACCTCAGATTCAGAGGTTCGAATCCACCAGTTCTTCACCGGTGAGATAAAAACAACTACCGAAGATGGTAAAAGTATCGAACTTGCAATTGAGACTAACTATCCATGGGATGGTGAAATAAAAGTTCAGTTCAAGAACTCGCCTGGGAATATCAATGTGGCTCTTCGTGTTCCAGAATGGGCACACGGTGCGACATTAACTTTTGATGGAGATGTTCAACAAACATCGCCTGGGTATGCCGAGATACGCCGTGATTTCAAGGTAAACGACACAATTACGCTCAACTTACCTATGAAGATAAGAGTTCTGAAGCCGGATACAAGGATTAATGCGATACGCGACACCGTTGCTATCGAGCGGGGACCTCTTCTTTTTTGTGCAGAAGAGTTGGAAAGCGATGCAAGCAGGGTTGATCTAGATAACTTCATAATCGACCTTAATCAAGAGATAGAAGAAATTAATGCGGTTGGACCGAGTGATGCGGTTAAGTCCATTCGTGTATCAGGCGAATTCCTTAGTAAGGAAGATGAAAGATTGTGGCCATACGATGAAAACAAAAAGAGTAGAGAAAGAGTAAAAACAGAGATAGAACTAATTCCATATTACGCATGGTCAAATCGAGGTTTTTCAACCATGCGCGTATGGATTCCTTTCCATGAAGATACTAAGTAAACGACAAGGAGAAAAGTAATGACACTACCAATCGATAAGACCGCAATTGTTTTAATCGAACCACAAAATGATTTTTTATCAGCCGGTGGAACGATGTATGCACATATTGCCGATCAACTAAAAGAGCGCAACACGATTCAACATATTGCAGACCTACTTGAGGGTGCTCGCAAGAAGGGGATAAAAATTATGTATGTCCCCTTTCACCCATTTGAAAAGGGATTCCCAGAGCTCCCACGTTCTGGCCCTGGTGCAACAGGACTTCGAGGAATCGAAATGGATATGGAAGCGGATTGGGGCACTGGTGCTTGGTTAAAAGGCACTCCAGGTCCAGAGATTGTTACACCGCTCACTCCTCAGCCTGGCGACATTGTCATTGAAGGAAAGAAAACCCTAGATGCGTTTCACTCAACTGCACTTGATTACATGCTTCGGGCCAATCAAATCGAACATGTAGTTTTTAGTGGATTCCATACAAACTGGTGTGTTGAGTCAAGTGCGCGCTCAGCATACGACAAGGGGTATCGCGTGATTGTTGCCAGCGATTGCACGGCAACCGATACAGAGGAAGAGCAGTCATACGCTGAGCGTTGGATCTTCCCAAAAATCGGCAGAGTTATGACAGGCAAACAAATCCTGGATGAAGCTAAGTAAGAACTTCTTATGTCAGCAGAGAAACTAAGTGAAAAATACGTAATCGGTATTGATTACGGCACACTGTCAGGGCGCGCACTTTTAGTGCGCGTCTCTGACGGGGCTGAAGTTGCTACTGCTGTTCACACCTATAAAAACGGTGTTATAGAGGATTCTTTACCCGGTTCTACTGTTGCACTTCCTCTAGATTGGGCGCTACAAGTTCCGCAAGACTACATAGACGTTTTAAAAGTAACAGTTCCAAAGGTATTGTCTGATTCAGGAATATCTTGTGATGACGTAATAGGTATTGCAACGGATTTTACAGCTTGCACTGTTTTACCTACTACAAGTGATGGAACGCCACTATGCGAACTGGATCAATTCAGAAGCAATCCACATGCGTACGCAAAACTTTGGAAACATCATGCAGCACAAAAACACGCAGATCGAATTAATGAGTTAGCTCACGAACGCAATGAATCCTGGATTAATCGCTATGGAGGAAAGATCTCTTCAGAGTGGGAATTTGCTAAAGGACTACAAGTTTTAGAAGAAGCCCCAGAGGTCTATTCAACAATGGCACATTGGGTTGAAGCTTCAGATTGGATAATCTGGCAACTTTGTGGCAACTATATTCGCAACATATGTGCAACGGGTTACAAAGCGATTTTACAGGATGAGGAATATCCAAGTAGAGGGTTTTTAAAGACCCTTAATCCTAAGTTTGAGGATTTTGTAGATTCAAAAATCCGCCGCGAACTTGGGCAATTGGGAGAAGTTGCAGGAGTATTAACCAAGCAAGCTGCAGACTGGACCGGACTTAATCCAGGAATTGTTGTTGCCGTGGGCAATGTTGATGCACACGCGACAGTGGCCGCTGCAAATGCAACTCAAGCTGGAGATTTAGTAGCAATCATGGGAACGTCAACGTGCCACGTTATGGTGGGAGAAAGACTCTCAGTAGTCCCAGGTATGTGTGGTGTTGTGATGGGTGG
>WLHW01000061.1 GCA_009702525.1 Actinomycetota bacterium | reverse complement strand
GGTCGGGTCACAAAGGCCAAGATGACGATTGATGCGGGCATGATGAAAGACCGAGTTATTTTGGATTACGACTGGTCGAAGTCGCCGTCGGTTTTAAGTTTTTCTCTCGACGATGCCGACCTGTTAACTGCTATGGATGGCTCTTATGAATTAAAAAGTATTGATGAAGATACAACGAGTGCTACGTATTCTCTCACAGTGGACTTATCAATGCCGATTCCCTCCATGATGCGTAAAAAAGCAGAGAAGGCAACCATCGATCAAGCTCTAGCCCAGCTCAAAGCCGTTTTAGAGGCTTAACCTCTGATGGCCTATGCGATCGGTATCGATGTTGGTGGTACAAAAGTATTAGGTGGCGTTATCGATGAAAATGGAAAAGTTCTAGCTACTGCACGTAAAGATACGCCTAGACAAGGCGGCTCGGCTTTAACCGCGGCGATTGCAGATATTGCAAAGGAACTCTTGCAAGAATTTACGGTGACATCCGTTGGAGTATCTGCCGCTGGGTTTGTTTCATCGGATCGAAAAACCATGTTAGCTACACCCAACATCGCTGATTGGAATGGCGTTAATTTAGATAGTGAACTTTCGCAATTAATCGGAGTTCGAGTTGTAATTGAAAATGATGCAAACGCTGCTGCTTGGGGCGAGGCAAAGTTCGGTGCTGGACGAAATCAAGATCATTTAATGATGCTCACTGTCGGAACTGGTATTGGTGGTGGCATCGTTGTTAATGGTGCTTTGTATCGGGGAGCATTTGGAATCGCTGCCGAGTTTGGTCACCTTCGTGTTGTTCCAGATGGTCATTTGTGTGGATGTGGCGCTCGTGGATGCTTCGAGCAGTATGCATCGGGAAATGCATTATTACGCCATGTACGTGAAGCTATAAATGCGAGCCCAGAAGTTGCTCGAAATCTTTTATCTAGAGGCGATGGAACTGTTGCAGGTTTGACGGGTCAAGCAATTACACAAGCAGCCCGTGATGGTGATCCAGTGGCCCTGGCTGCCTTTAATACAACGGGTCAGTGGTTAGGTGCCGGCATTGCATCGCTGTCAGTTCTATTGGATCCAGCGTGTGTCGTTATTGGCGGGGGAGTAATAGATGCTGGTGAGATTCTTCTGGCTCCCACTCGTGAGTCACTGCAGCGAAATATGCCATTTGCAGGAAAACATCCTTATCCAGAAATCATTGCTGCTGAATTAGGCAATGAAGCTGGACTAGTGGGAGTAGCGGATTTAGCGCGCCTTTAATTTTCAAAGGGGTAGGAGAGACCAATCTGGCGACGAATCTGATCCATAGTCTGCATCACTGCCATAGTTTCACTCCAGGGCATTAAGGGCGATTCGAGCAGTTCTGAGCGTACAACTCGCGCCATTTCTATTGCCTGTTCGCGAAGACCGTGACCGATATATGAATTCGGATATTCGGTAATCTGGCCATCGGAGGTTATTACGCGCATCGCTGCTGGATTATAGAAGACACTATCAATTTCTAAGCGAGCTAATAAACCAGAGACCACTGCTCGGCATGGTGTGCGTGCAATCATATTTGTTGTAATAACTGCTTGTGCACCATCGGCATAATCAAAGATTGCGCTGGTTTGCTCATCTACACCACGATCAGTCATAACCGAAGAAGATGTAATTTTTTCGGGCGCACCTAAAATAAAATGTGCAAAGGAAACTGGATAAATTCCCAAATCTAGTAAAGCCCCACCGGCAAGTGCTGGATCAACTAAGCGTTGAATATTTCTATCAACTAAGCGTTGTCCATGATCTGCTTCAACACTATAAATTCTTCCTAAAACACCACTGCGTAAAATTTGGCGAACTTGTGCAATATGTGGCAGATAGCGCGTCCACATAGCTTCAAGTAGTGCAACTTTATTTGTAGTTGCAGCATCAATCATCTCTTGTGCTTCGTGTGCTGAAATTGCAAAAGGCTTTTCACACAGAACGGGCTTGGCAGCATTAAGTGCAAGCATCGTATGCTCTTTATGAAATGGGTGTGGCGTTGAAACATAAATCGCATCTACATCTTTATCACGAACTAAATCTTGGTAGCTTCCGTATGCTCTTGCACCTGGTATCGAGCGGGCAAACTCTTCGGCTTTTTCTTGGCTGCGTGAGCCGATTGCAGTAACCGAATGACCTTCTACCAACTTCAAGTCGTTAACAAATGCGCTAGCGATTCCACCTGTACCTAAAATTCCCCAACGAAAATTACTCATACGTGTGCACCGTCATCATCGTGATCTCCGCGATTAAACCAACGAGCAAAGGCCTTCTTCGCACTCATGAAAGTTGATCGCAGATTTTGTCGTGGTGGTATCGGGGCTATGAATCGCTCGGCATTATCCAGACGATCTAAATCATCGAGAAAGGTTGTAGGGGATGACTCATCGAGGGAGAGCCCTTCGACAATGGATTCAAATTCGCTGCGCATCAGCTCATTCTCATCATTGGCGTCATTACTTGGAGTTTTACTCACCCCCAGATACTGTCATATGGCGCAATAGCGGCTAAATTAGGCACGTGTTCAATAACTTGCCCTATGGAATCTTGCGGGCCTTTTTGACCCCTTTCCTGATGAGCGCCTTCCGCCCCAAAGTTAAAGGCCTCCGCAATGTCCCTAGTAAGGGACCAGTCATCATCGCCTCTAACCACTTATCTTTCAGTGATTCGATTTTTATGCCCTTAGTCGTGCCGCGCAAAGTAACGTTCCTGGCAAAGAGTGAGTACTTCACTTCTCCTGGACCGAAAGGCTTATTGAAGAAACTAACCTTCAAAGCTCTGGGCCAAGTTCCAGTGGATCGCTCTGGTGGTCGGCGGTCAGAGGCTGCGTTAATTACCGGACTTCAAGTCTTGGCAGAAGGAAAGTGTTTAGGAATCTATCCTGAAGGAACGCGTTCTCCAGATGGGCGACTCTACAAAGGACGTACAGGAATCGCACGACTTGCCATCGAGTCAGGTGCTCCAGTTATACCCGTGGCGATGTCAAACACCGACAAGATCCAACCAACTGGTCAGGTTATTCCTAATCTGCACCGCGTTGGAATGGTTTTTGGCGAGCCGATGTACTTTGAAGGCGACTCAACTGATCAACAGTTTTTGCGCTCTGTCACTGATCAGATCGTTGCAAAAATCGCGCAGATGTCTGGACAAGAGTATGTAGATATTTATGCGCCAAAAAAGAGTAAACCCGATGACATCAATGTCGCCGGCGAGGAAGATTAAAGCTTCTCTAAAGCGTTTCTAGAAACTAGATAGGTACATGTAGGACATTCGCTACCTGGATCAGGAATCTCACCTTCAAGGACGTTAATGAAACCTTTAATTGTGTCCAAGAAGTGCGGGACATTGCGCTCGACGGGTAAGTATTTTTGAGTGACAGAGAATCCATAAGAGTTCTTATCTTCGCCAATAGCCGTGACTGGATTCCAGACAAGTAACCCAATCGATGCAACGGTAGCTGGCTTACCTGCCGCTGGATTTTCTAATGCAAAGGCATAGGCCTCTAACTGTGGAGAATAGAACGCGCCATTATCGCGAGCGCTATCAGATACTTTGCAGTCGATAAGTCCCAGAGTTCCATCCTCGTTTGTTGAGACTAAATCGTATTTACCTAATATGCGCCATCGGGTATCAACACCATTGATCTGCAGCGGCTTACTCTTCACCCATTCGCCCCACTTAGTGATGGTGCCGGGACGTAGTGAGGCATCGATTGTGGGCATATCTGCGTGGTGAAAATGCTCTTCCTGCATGTTTGCAAAAGTTCCAACAAGGGGAAACTGCCCAGGCATGATTACTTTGTACCAGTACTTAATCCATAGACAGCGTTTACATGTTGAAAGGCCGAAAGTTAAATCCGAAGGAGAGATATTTTCGCGGGCAGGTTTGGATGGTTTATTCATGTGCTCAGTCTGCCTTTAGCCACTGACAATTGCTGATATCAATACAGCCGTGCCCAGAACTATCATGATGCTTCCGCCTGTGGCGCGTAGTTTCTCAAGGCGCTGAGGATCTGTTGCTAGCCATTGACGCGCAGTACCGGCCAATAAACCCCACGAGCCATCGGAGATAAATGCCAGAATCGAAAAAATAGCCCCGAGCAAAATTAACTGTGCAGTAACGCTTCCGCGATGGCGATCAATGAATTGAGGCAACACTGCAGCATAGAAAACTATCGCCTTTGGATTCAGCGCTCCAACCCAAAAACCATCTCGAATTGAGCGACTGATGCTGGGAGCAATGTCGCCTTGGTTAGTCATATCTGCAGCGTGCACTCGGCGCTGGCGGATTGCATCGATACCTAAATAAATTAAATAAAGTCCACCGCCCCATTGCACTGCACTATAGGCAAGATCTGAGCGCTGTAAAACTGGACCAAGTCCCAGCGCAACAAAAACCGAGAGAATAAAAGATCCAGAGACATTTCCTGCGACGGTAAATACGGCGGTTTTGCGTCCCCATGCAATGGCGCGAGCGATAACAAATAAAACGCTGGGGCCTGGAGCCAAAATGATTACCATCGCGGCCACGATGTATTCAGTAAGCCGCGATGGAATCACCATATAACTAGATTAGTTGTTACCTCGAGATGATGCAATTGAGTGAAGCACTCTGTAGCCAACAATGGCAACTAATGTTGCATTGATGATTCCACTGAATGTGTAATCTCCACGAGTCCATGACATATCTGAAATACCGATAATGAGAGCCGAAGCTGCAATTATCAGGTTAGTTGAGTTAGCAAAATCAACTTTGCCCTCAATCCAGATACGAGCACCAAGTACTCCGATCATTCCAAATAGTGCTACTCCAACACCACCAAGTGCACCAACAGGAGTAGAGCTAAGGACTGCACCAAATTTAGGTGACAGAGACAAACCGATTGCGCCAACGCCTGCGATCCAGTAAGCCGCAGTTGAATACACACGAGTTGCAGCCATGACGCCGATGTTCTCGGCATAGGTTGTAGTACCTGAACCGCCACCGATACCTGCAAGCGTTGTTGCAATTCCATCGGCCATCAATGCAGTACCCATTTGATCATCTAAGTTCTTGCCTGTCATCGCAGCAACGGCCTTAACGTGACCGACATTTTCTGCAATCAAGACAAGGACAACTGGTAAGAACAAGACAATCGCCTTGCCGTCAAATGTTGGATTTGTAAATGTTGGCATTGCAAACCACTTAGCTGCCGTTATTCCATCGGTCTTCACATCGCCCATTGCATAGGCAACTGCATAACCAACTACAAGGCCAGCAAAGATACTGATGCGACTTAAGAAGCCACGGGAGAATGCAGCAATCAGTGCGATCGATGCAAGAGTAATAAGACCAACTGTTGGGCCGGCCACAAAGTTATTTTTTGCAGCACCGGCTAAGTTCAAACCGATAACCATAACGATGGTTCCAGTAACAACTGGAGGTAGCAACCAGTTAATCCAACCGATGCCAGCTTGGCGAACGATGAGACCAACTGCAGCCAAGATCAAACCAGTGACAACTACGCCACCGAGAGCGACAGCCATTCCACCGCTAGCCTTGGCGGCTGCGATAGGTGCTAAGAATGCAAAGGATGAACCTAGGTAGCTAGGAACTTTGTTCTGGGTGAGCGCTAAAAAGAGAAGCGTTCCAACGCCAGAGAAGAAGAGTGTGGTCGTAGGTGGGAAGCCCGTGATGATTGGGACGAGGAAGGTTGCACCGAACATCGCAGCGATGTGTTGTAAGCCCACACCGATCGTGCGAGGCCAGGTAAGGCGTTCATCGGTTGAGACAACCGCGCCTTGGGATATTGATTTTCCATCTCCATGCAGTTTCCATGTAAGTAGAGACATCGAACGTCCTATTCCTAAGGGCCTATCGGCTTTGACAGGCGCTACCAGAAGGGTAGGGGGAGGCCTTAGGCTACTGAGGCGTACGCCACACCTATCGGTCGCCGAGTTGCAGCGGGTTGAGTATCGAGTTAGATTACGGTTCGATATATCGAATGGATATATAGGCCGCTAGGGAAGGGGTAGGGATGCGCTCACGTAGTGACTCACTCGAATTCGCCCTTCTTGGCCTGCTCTCTCAAAGCCCGCTTCACGGTTATGAGCTTCGTAAGCGTATGGGAGCGATATTTGGTCCCTTTAGGGCGCTCTCCTTCTCAGTCCTCTACCCACAGCTTCGGCGAATGGTTGAAGGGGGAGTCATCGAGGAGACGCTGGTTGAGAGTGCATCTCGGCGCTCGCGCATTGTCTATGCAATAACAGAAAAAGGTTTATTAAGGTTTTCAGATTTAACTGAGACGGTCAGTCCAGATACATGGGAAGACGAAGGCTTTGAAATCCGCTTCGCATTTTTCTCCCCAACATCTGCAAATAACAGAGTGAGAATTCTTGAGGGGCGCCATCGCCGCCTTAAGGAAAAGGCAGAGATTCTGCGTGGTGAACTCGAGAAGTCACCTATCGGAATAGATAAATACCTGGAGGAGTGGCGACGTCACTCACTGGAATCAGCTGATCGAGAGATTGCTTGGCTGGAAGACATGATCAAAACCGAGAGGAAATGAAGTGAATATAACAACCGGTAAAGGCGACATCCGTGTTGC
>WLHW01000060.1 GCA_009702525.1 Actinomycetota bacterium | reverse complement strand
TGCGGATGCTACATACATAGAACCAATCACTCCTGAAGTAATTGAGAAAATTATCGCCCATGAAAAACCGGACGCAGTTCTTGCGACGCTGGGTGGGCAGACTGCATTAAACGCGGCTATCGGACTCTTTGAGCGCGGAACGTTAGCAAAATATGGCGTCAAGCTGATTGGTGCAGATGTAGCGGCTATACAGCGTGGAGAAAACCGCGAGTTGTTCAGAGCGATTGTAGAAAAGGTAGGTGGGGAATCTGCGCTATCGATAATTTGTCACACAATGGAAGATATTTTTACTGCAGTTGAAACTTTAAATTATCCGGTTGTCATCCGTCCGTCTTTTACCATGGGCGGACTGGGCTCGGGAATTGCTTTCAATGAGGAAGAGTTGCGCCAGATAGCTGGAGCAGGTTTACGTCATAGTCCAACATCTGAGGTTCTTTTAGAAGAGTCCATCATTGGCTGGAAAGAGTACGAACTTGAAGTAATGCGTGATCGAAAAGATAACGTCGTCATCGTTTGTAGTATCGAAAATGTGGACCCTATGGGCGTACACACCGGTGACTCAATCACTGTTGCACCAGCTATGACCTTAACTGATGTTGAGTACCAGAGACTACGTGACTTATCGTTGCGCATCATCCGCGAAGTCGGTGTTGATACAGGTGGTTGTAATATCCAATTCGCAGTCAATCCGGAAAATGGACGAATTATTGTCATAGAAATGAATCCTCGGGTCTCGCGATCCAGTGCTTTGGCATCGAAAGCTACAGGTTTTCCTATTGCAAAAATTGCGACTAAATTGGCTATTGGCTACACATTGGACGAGATTCAAAACGACATCACAAAAGTGACTCCAGCCTCATTTGAACCTACGTTGGATTATGTTGTTGTAAAAATGCCTAGGTTCGCCTTTGAAAAATTTGCAGATGCAGACTCACGCCTGACAACAACCATGAAGAGTGTTGGTGAGGCCATGGCGATTGGGCGCTCGTTCTCTGAAGCTCTCATGAAAGCCCTGCGTTCTCTCGAACGCAAAGAAGCGATTTTTTCCTGGAATGATGTTGGGGTAGGTGAGAAAGATCAACTACTTTCTCAAATCTCAGTTCCAACGGAGTATCGCCTTCAGCAAGTTCAGCGGGCGATGTGGGCCGGGGCAACAATCGATGAAGTATTCAAAGCATGCAAGATTGATCCTTGGTATCTGCGTCAAATAGAGATTATTAATCAACAAGCTGTTCAGATAGCGGTCCCCGGTGAACTGACACCACAGATTTTGCGCACGGCCAAGGCCAATGGTTTTTCTGACAATCAAATCGGGAAGATTCGTGGGATAAGTGAAGATGAAGTCCGCCGGATTCGCCATCACTTATCAATTAGACCTGTATATAAAACAGTGGATACATGCGCCGCGGAGTTTGAGGCATTTACTCCTTACCACTATTCATCGTATGAAGAAGAGACAGAAGTACGGCCAAGAACAGTGCCGGCCGTGATTATTCTTGGCAGTGGACCGAATCGCATCGGCCAAGGAATTGAGTTTGATTACTCGTGCGTTCACGCATCGTTTGCACTTCGCGCTGCAGGGTATGAAACTATTATGATTAACTGTAATCCAGAGACGGTATCTACTGATTATGACACCAGTAATCGCCTGTATTTTGAGCCACTGACGTTAGAGGATGTGCTGGAAGTAATTCATGCAGAGACACAGGCTGGACCTTTACTAGGCGTTATTACGCAATTAGGTGGACAGACACCACTTGGTCTGGCAGCAGGATTGAAAGCTAATGGAGTCACGATCCTTGGGACAAGTCCAGAGGCTATTAACCTTGCCGAAGAGCGTGGAGCATTCGGAAATATTTTATTCGAACAAGAGTTAACTGCCCCAGAGTTTGGAATGGCTGCATCACAGCTTGAGGCAATCACTATCGCAACCCGGATCGGTTACCCGGTACTAGTGCGGCCTTCCTATGTACTAGGTGGTCGTGGAATGGAAATCGTCTACGACGATCAATCACTTGCAGGTTTTATCGCTCGAGCAACAGATATCACCCCAGATCACCCAGTCTTAGTAGATCGTTTCTTGGACAGCGCTATTGAAATTGATGTTGATGCACTATTCGATGGCGACGAACTATTCTTGGGTGGAGTGATGGAACACATTGAGGAGGCGGGTATTCATAGTGGAGATAGCGCGTGCGTTCTACCTTCTATGACAGTCTCACCTGATTCGTTATCCGAGATTAAACAAGCCACACTCAAGATAGCTCGCGGTGTTGGTGTTCGAGGTTTAATTAATATTCAATTCGCAATCGCGGATTCTAAGCTCTATGTTTTAGAAGCCAACCCCCGCGCTTCTCGAACAGTTCCATTTGTGAGTAAATCAACGGGGGTACCTTTAGCAAAAGCAGCAGCACGAATCTCTGTGGGAAGTTCGATTGCAGAGTTGCGCGCTGAAGGTTTATTGCCAACGTCTGGCGATGGTGTCGCACATGGTGTCTCAGTGAAAGAGGCAGTTCTGCCGTGGAATCGCTTTCGTCGTTTGGATGGGCGTGGAGTTGACGCCGTGCTAGGTCCTGAGATGCGTTCAACAGGTGAGGTTATGGGTATCTCGCCAACCTTTGGAGAAAGTTATGCAAAGTCTCAAATTGCGGCTTTCGGTCCACTTCCTAAAACTGGAACAGTATTCATTTCATTAGCCGATAAAAATAAGGCTCATGGTGTTGATGCCGCAGCAGGGCTCAGCACATTGGGCTTTAGAATTTTGGCAACTCAGGGTACTGCCGAGTTTTTAGCCTCTCATGGAGTACCTTCAGTCACGGTTCGAAAGAATTCTGAAGGTAAAGGGCCTATGGGGGAGCGCACGATCGTAGACATGATTAACTCGGGCGATATAGATCTTGTCATCAACACACCTGTGGGTCGGGGAACTCGACAGGATGGTTGGGCAATTAGAACTGCTGCCGTCCAACGCTCTATTCCAATCATCACGACCACTGCAGGATTTAATGCTGCCGTTGAAGGAATTCGTTTTTTGCAATCAAGTGAGCTCTCCATTAAATCGATACAAGAGTGGCTGGCTTAGCATGGCTGAAATTAATCGTAAGGCTAAGCAAATTACAGCCCAGGTAGTGAGCAATAAACGGGTTGGTCAATACCATCAATTAATTCTGGCAATAGGAGATGCAGCCCAACTCTGTATGCCAGGAAATTTTGCTGCAATCAATGTCGGTGGCGACACTTCTCGAATGATTCTTCGACGAGCCTTTGCAATTTCGAGAGTCTCAGTTAACTCTGTCGCAGGTGGAACTATGGAGTTAATCGTTGCACCACATGGTCAAGGCAGTACGTGGCTATGTGCGCAAAATGAAGGCGCTGATTTGGATGTCATAGTTCCACTCGGTACAGCCTTTGGTATACCGACAGAACCAGTTCAGGTTCTCTTGGTTGGCGGCGGATATGGATCAGCTCCACTTTTTGGGTTAGCTGAAGTTCTCAATGCACGCGGATGCCGAGTTGATATGTTGTTAGGAGCCAGTACGGCTTCCAAAATATATGCACCGATGGAAGGTAAACGCTCGGTCAATTCATTACGTATCTACACCGAAGATGGAACTATGGGCCAAAGTGGACGAGTAACGGATCCTATAGCGGCGATGGTTCGTGATTTAAATATCGCAGTCATTTATTCCTGCGGACCAATGGCTATGTTGGCTTCTATTGATTCAATCACTCGAGGAACAGAAGTGATCCATCAATGCGCCGTCGAGGAATCAATGGCATGTGGCATAGGAGTGTGCATGACCTGCGTTCTTCCAACACAAGACGCCGATGGCACCATAGCGATGCTCAGATCATGCATCGATGGTCCGGTTATGGATGGCGAAAAAGTAATATGGGACAAAGTCGGTAAAGCCTTATGACGGCCTTAGATTTTTCAACAACGCTTGGTAATGCATGGTTTCCTGCACCGATTTTTACCGCAAGCGGATGTGCCAGCTCTGGCCGTGAATTAGCTCAGTTCTTTGATCTGAATTCAATAGGTGGAGTCGTCACTAAATCGGTGATGTCTAAACAGCGTCATGGTCGCCCCACTCCGCGAATGGCCGAGACGCCTAGCGGAATGCTTAATTCGATTGGCCTGCAAGGTCCTGGTATCGACGCTTTTATTGCAAAAGATATTCCCTATCTTCTTGAACAAAAAGCTCGCATCATTGTCTCAATTGCTGGTGAGACGGTCGAAGAGTACGCAACATTGGCGCGCAAGTTACGCGGCATCTCTGGGATCAGCGCACTAGAGGTCAACATTTCATGTCCTAACGTTGAAAATCGAGGTCTGGTTTTCGCCTGCGATCCTGATGCCTCGCGTCGTGTAATAGATGGTGTTCGTCGCACCATCGGGGGAGAACTTCCCATCATTGCAAAACTTTCACCTGACGTAACTGATTTAGTTCATATTGCTCGTGGGGTAGTAGATGCTGGCGCAGATGCAGTCGCCCTCATCAATACTGTTTTAGGTATGGTTATTAATATTCAAACATTGCGACCACACCTGGGTGGCAAAACTGGTGGACTTTCAGGTCCAGCTATTAGACCCATAGCAGTACGTGCTATCTATCAAGTTCATGCTGCACTTCCAAAGCTTCCAATTTTAGGAATGGGTGGGGTGGCATGTGGACGTGATGCTCTTGAATTAATTGCAGCTGGAGCTAGTGCAGTCTCTGTAGGTACTGCAAGTTTTGGGAATCCAACGGCGTTACCAACAATTCAAAATGAGTTAATGGAGTTATTAATCGCCAAAGGATTTTCATCTTTGCGTGATGCTATTGGCTATGCCCATAGACCGGAGGAAACCGATGACAACTAAGGCACCTATTGTTCTAGCCGTTGACACGTCGGACCTGGATACCGCTATCAGTTGGGTTAAGGCGACTGCAGATATTGTGTCAGTATATAAACTGGGTCTGGAATTTTTTCTTACTTTTGGTTCCGATGGCGTCAACGCTATAACTCAGAACACCGAAGCCGACATTTTTCTGGATCTTAAGCTCCACGATATTGCTCACACTGTCGCTGGTGCCGCTCACGCAGTTAGCTCCTTAAAACCTAAGTACTTAACTGTTCACGCGTCGGGGGGCAGTGCGATGATTCGCGCAGCCGCCGATGCGCTTCCATCAACGTTTGTAACTGGAGTAACGATTTTGACGTCACTTTCCGAAACCGACGTTGAAGAAATTGGTTTTAAAGATAACGCGTTGGATAGCGCCGTCCGCTTGGCCGCTTTGGCTACTCACGCTGGTGCACGCGCCATAGTGTGTTCACCTCTAGAAATTGTGGCCATTCGCCAATCAGTAGGTTCGGACATAACAATAATTACCCCTGGGGTCCGTCCTGCGGATACCGCACATAAGGATGATCAAGCCCGAACTATGACACCACGAGAGGCGATCGATCGCGGTGCAAATTTAGTTGTCATCGGGCGCCCTATAACTATGTCATGGGAAAAAGGCGCACAAGCTATGCGCGAACGAGCAATCGAAATAGCCCAGCAGATTAACTCTGTGCACTAGATTTAGCTCATGGGTGCACCTCCACAATTAACTGCCGAAGAACGAGCCAATGCCCTTGCTAAGGCGGCCCAATCTCGCAAACGTCGTGCTGAAATTAAAAGTAAGATCAAAACGGGTGAGTTTTCGATTGACACAGTTTTAGAGATAGCAGCTAATGAAGATAGCGTTGGAAAAATGCGAGTGCGCGAACTCTTAGAAGCTTTGTCCGGAGTTGGCAAAGTGAGAGCAACAACCCTGATGGAGAGATTGAATATCTCACCAACTCGAAGGATTCAAGGATTGGGACGTCATCAATTAAAGCAATTGCGTCATGAGTTTTTAAAATCAACCCATGCAGTTGAACCTGGAAAACTTTTGGTTCTCTCTGGTCCAGGAGGAGTCGGTAAAAGTACGGTCGCAAGTACATTGCGGGCTTCTGGTGATTTTTGGGTGAGCATCTCAGCAACGACAAGATCTCCACGAAATAATGAGCACGATGGAGTCGATTATTTCTTTATCTCCGATGAAGAGTTCTCTCGCAGAATTAAAGATCATGAGTTTCTGGAATGGGCTGCATTCGCTGGGAACCGGTATGGGACGCCGCGATCGGCCGTTGAAGAAGCACTTCTTAAAGGCAGGCATGTTCTTCTTGAGATCGAGATCGCTGGAGCTAAACAGGTAAAGGCTCATATGGCTCAGGCGATTTTGGTATTTCTAGAACCGCCCACGTGGGAGGAGCTCGTATCCAGATTGGAAGGACGCGGGACTGATGGCCCTGAACGTCGAGCTGAACGCCTGGCTCTAGCCCAAGAAGAGTTGGCAGCCTCCTCATTCTTTGACGTCGTGATCGTCAATGACCAGGTCGATAGGGTCGTAGAACAACTGATAGGATTGATTTCTTGACCAAAACAGCACATGAGCGGGGATAACTATGGATGGCATCACCAATCCACCTATTGACGAACTTCTAGAGAAGAGTGGCTCGAAGTACAGCCTTGTTCTCTATGCCGCTAAGCGTGCTCGTCAGATCAACGCCTATTACTCGCAGTTAGGTGAGGGGCTACTCGAATACGTAGGTCCTCTAGTTGAGACACATGTGCATGAAAAGCCACTCTCGATCGCCCTTCGCGAAATTAATGAAGGTCTTCTAACGATCGAAAATCTCGAACCAACGGCTTAAAGTTTTCTTGTAGCAATGTCTTCCGACAGCCGTGAGGTAATACTCGGCGTTGGCGCTGGAATCGCGGCCTATAAGTCAGCCGATCTTCTGCGCAGGTTACAAGATCGTGGTTACCGAGTAAGCGTCGT
>WLHW01000006.1 GCA_009702525.1 Actinomycetota bacterium | reverse complement strand
TTTCCTGAATCTATTACGCTTAGATCACTTGATGCTATTCAGATTGCAACAGTGATCTTTTTAGATAAATCTATTGAGGGCGTTGTAACTTACGACAAGCAAATGATAGAAAACGCCAAGAAACTAGGGCTTACAGTTGCTTCTCCAGGAATGAAGTAAGGGGTTACTCGGCTTTCTTTTTAGCTTTGCCCGTTGCAGTTTTCTTTGTCGCCTTCTTAGCGGTTCCCTTTTTCACAACATTTTTAGTCAACGTAGGCGCAGTGTCACTCTTCTTTGGTTTAGCTGCCGCCTTCTTGCGAGCCTTCTTCGGTGAAGGTCCGTTCTCGGCCTCCCACGCACGGCGGCCTGCAAGTAGCTCTAATCCGCGTTCTAACGTCATTCCCTCAGCAGTATCTCCACGGCGAAGCGTTGCATTTGTTTCGCCATCGGTGACATACATACCGAAACGGCCATCCTTAATAATCAATGGTTTTTCAGTTGTTGGATCAACACCGAGCTCCTTAATAGGTGGCTTAGCAACACCGCGACGGCGCTCTTTAGGCTTTGAATAAATTTCTAACGCTTCATCTAACGTCAATGTAAATAACTGATCTTCAGATGTCAGTGTTCGACTATCAAGGCCAGTTTTTAGGTATGGACCATAGCGACCATTTTGAATTGTTATGTCATCGCCAAGAGTGTTAGTGCCTAGTGTGCGTGGCAATGATAAAAGTCGCAGCGCATCTTCATACGTAACAGTATCTAAAGTCATGGTGGAAAGAAGCGAGGCAGTTTTTGCTTTAGGTGCATCGGCTTTTTTGCGCTTTTTCTTTCCTGAAGCTGTCAGCTCTGGTTCAACAACTGGAAGTACTTCAGTGATGTACGGACCAAAACGGCCGCTCTTTGCAATGATTGGCAAGTTAGTTGCAGGATCAATTCCAAGTTCGCGCTCACCTGATGGTGCCTCTAATAGTTCAATAGCTTTTGCAAGCGTTAATTCATCGGGTGCTAATGACTCTGGAATATTTGCAAGCTTGCGCTCTTCATCCGGCAGATTTTGTTGTAAGTAAGCACCGTAGCGACCAACGCGAATTTCAATTGTGTCCGATAAATTCATGGTGTTAGTTGCGCGCGCATCGATTACGCCAAGATCGGCTGAGAGTTCGTTAAGTCCAGGTTGACCATCGACGCCGTAGAAAAAGTCACGCAGCCAATCAACGCGGCCGGCTTCACCAGATGCAATCTTGTCGAGATCTTCTTCCATACTGGCGGTGAATTCATAATCAACCAACTTCGTAAAGTGGGTTTCAAGCAAGCCCGTCACTGAAAAAGCAAGGAAAGTCGGTACTAATGCACGGCCGCGCTTATATACGTAGCCGCGATCTTGAATCGTTTGAATGATGGATGCAAATGTTGATGGTCGACCAATGCCTAACTCTTCTAACTTCTTGACCAATGTTGGCTCGGTGTAGCGGGCCGGTGGCTTTGTTTCATGGCCTTCACATGTGTATTCATTGACTTTAACTGATTGACCCAGCGTCATTGCCGGTAAGCGCTTGTCTTCGGTCTCTTCATCTTTGTTATCGTCGGTAACAATGTCATCGTATGCGGCAAGAAAACCTTGGAAAACGGTTAGGGAGCCATTCGCTCTAAATACGCACGGCCGACCGTCTGAAGCGGAAGCATCAAAATCAACGCGCATCTGCATCTTCTTAGCATCGGCCATTTGTGAAGCAACTGTGCGCTTCCAAATTAAGTCATACAAAGCAAACTCATCACGCGAAAGCTCTGGTGCAAGTTCACCTGGTGTCTTAAAAGTTTCACCAGCTGGGCGAATCGCTTCGTGTGCCTCTTGAGCATTTTTAGTTTTACCAAGATATGTACGTGGTGCATCGGCAACATGGTCGGCGCCGTACAAAGATTTTGCCGCCTTACGTGCTGCATCGATTGCTTGCGCCGATAAGTTAACACTGTCGGTACGCATGTACGTGATGTAACCGTTTTCGTACAGACGCTGAGCAATACGCATTGTGATCTGTGCGCCCCAACCAAGTCGGCTGCCTGCATCTTGTTGCATCGTGGAGGTTGTAAACGGTGGCTTTGGACGTTCGGTGCGTGGACTTTCCTCCATCGACTTAACAGTTAATGGTGAGGCTTTAAGCGACTCAACTAAACCACGTGCACCGGATTCATCAAGAAGAAGAATGTTAGCTAGCGACTTTTCTTTGACTGCGCCATCGGCGCCAAAGTCTGACGTTGCTGCTACGCGTTTGCCTTCAACCTCAAGCAGGCGTGCGTTAAAGCCCAGTGCTGTAACTGCTGCAAGATCCCACCACGCTGATGAAATAAAGGCCATGCGTTCGCGTTCTTTTTCAACGATTAAACGCGTAGCAACTGATTGCACACGTCCAGCAGAGATGCGTGGCATAACTTTTTTCCACAACACGGGCGATAAGCGATAACCAAATAAACGATCCAATACACGACGAGTCTCTTGTGCATCGATTAAGTGGTAATCCAAGTCGCGCGTATTTTCTACAGCCTCTTGAATCGCCTCTTTAGTAATCTCGTTAAAGACCATTCGTTTAATAGGAACTTTTGGTTGCAAAACTTCTACTAAGTGCCAAGCGATTGCTTCACCTTCGCGGTCTTCATCTGTTGCCAAAATCAACTCTTCAGCGTTTTTCATTAGCGCTTGTAGTTCAGCAACTTTCGCGCGCTTATCAGGATTAATGACATACAGCGGCGCAAAATCGTTCTCGATATCTACGCCCTCTTTGGCCCACGCAATTTTTTTATACTCTTTTGGAATATCGGCTGCGCGCTGAGGAAGATCGCGAATATGACCGACGCTAGCCTCGACAACGTAACCGTCGCCGAGGTAGCCGCCAATCTTCCTGGCCTTGGCTGGTGATTCAACAATCACCAGCTTAATAAGGTCAGTCTTTGCTTTAGCCATGAAATCCTTTAGTTAATGTAAATCGAAACTACATTAGACCAGAATCGCTGTGGCTTGACGGCGATTACGAATCAACGCAGCGATGATGACAAGGACTGCGCCTACGCCAATCAGCGTGCTGGTTGTTGTATTTCCACCGAGTGCCAAAGAAACGATTGCTGGGGTGATTAATAGTCCGACTAAGTTCATAACCTTAATTAATGGGTTAATTGCAGGGCCGGCTGTGTCTTTGAATGGATCTCCGACGGTGTCACCAATAATTGTTGCAGCGTGTGCATCACTGTTTTTTCCACCATGGTGTCCATCTTCAACCATCTTCTTCGCGTTATCCCAGGCACCGCCTGAGTTAGAAAGAAATACAGCCATAAGAGTTCCGGTACCGATTGCACCAGCAAGGTATGCACCAAGTGCACCAACACCTAGACCAAAGCCAACTGCGATAGGTGCCATAACTGCAAGCAAACCAGGTGTTGCAAGTTCACGGAGTGAATCGCGAGTACAGATATCAACAACGCGACCGTAGTCAGGCTTTTCAGTACCCTTCATAATTCCTGGGTGCTCAATGAACTGCTTGCGAACTTCAACAACAACTGCGCCAGCTGCACGAGATACTGCATTAACTGCAAGACCTGAGAACAAGAACACAACTGCTGCACCGATAATTAAACCAACCAAGTTACGTGGGTTAGCAACATCTAGAACGCCTTGATACTGAAGTGCAAGATTTGCTGCACCTTGTCCGGCATCAATAACGGCCTGCTTGATTGCATCAGTGAATGCACCGAACAAAGCTGTTGCTGCAAGAACTGCAGTAGCAATTGCAATTCCCTTAGTGATTGCCTTAGTGGTGTTACCAACTGCATCAAGTGATGTAAGAATCTTTGCGCCTTCGCCCTCAACATCGCCAGACATTTCAGCGATACCTTGTGCGTTATCTGAAATCGGACCGAATGTATCCATCGCAACGATTACACCAACAGTTGTTAGTAAACCAGTTCCAGCTAAAGCAATTGCTAGAAGTGAAAGAACAATACTTCCGCCACCTAGTAAAAATGCGCCAAATACTGCAGAAGCGATCAAGATTGCTGAATAAACAGCTGACTCAAAACCTACTGAAATACCAGCCAAAATTACGGTTGCTGCACCAGTTTCAGATGAAGCGGCAACGTCATTTACTGGACGCTTGCCAGTCTCAGTGAAGTAACCGGTGAGAACCTGGATTGCAGCTGCAAGTGAGATTCCAATTAATACTGCACCAATGGCAAGCACGCGTGGATTTGTATTACCTGCGGCAGCAACTGCTTCTGGAGAAAGACCAGTGAGAAGTTTGAAATCTGATGGCAAGTATGTAAATGTTGCGAGCGCAGTTAAACCAGCACTAATTATCGCTGACATAAAGAATGAGCGGTTGATTGCAGTCATTGCTGACTTATCCGTGCTGCGAAGCTTCGTTAAGAAGATTCCGATAACTGCAGTAACGGTTCCAATCGCTGGAACGATAAGAGGGAAGATAAGTCCGGCATCACCGAACGCTGCCTTACCGAGAATGAGTGCGGCAACAAGTGTTACGGCATATGACTCGAACAAGTCTGCAGCCATACCAGCACAGTCACCAACGTTGTCACCAACGTTGTCCGCGATTGTTGCGGCGTTACGTGGGTCATCTTCTGGAATATTCTTTTCAACTTTACCAACAAGGTCAGCGCCAACATCGGCTGCCTTAGTAAAGATTCCGCCACCGACGCGCATAAACATTGCAAGCATCGCTGCGCCAAAACCAAAACCTTCAAGAACAGACGGTGCATTCTCGCGGTAGATAATTACAACAACTGATGCACCGATAAGTCCAAGACCAACAGTTGTCATGCCGACAACTCCACCGGTTCGGAAAGCGATTTGAACGGCCTTCTGGCCATCCTTATTACGAGCTGCATCGGCAACGCGCACATTTGCGCGAACTGCTAACCACATACCGTTGTAACCAACGAGGGCAGAAAACGCTGCACCGATAAGGAAGAAGATTGATCGACCGATACGAATTTCAGAGTCGCCCGGTAGCGCAAACAAAAGTACAAAGACGATTGCTACGAAATACGACAGTGTGCGGAACTGGCGAGACAAAAACGCCGCGGCTCCTTCTTGAACTGCCTCTGCGATTTCGCGCATTTTGGCGGTGCCGTCACTGGCGGCCAAGACCTGTGCACGTAGTGCGTAGGCAACGCCCAAAGCACCAAGCGAGATCGCGAGAACGATGTAGGCATATGTCAGGTTTGATCCGGTTACTTGCACGAGTGATACCGCGCTTGAAGCTTGCATAGGTTCTCCTCCATTGGAGAGTCAGGGGTCGCACTGACCCGATGAACTTGTGAAGTGTAGAGGCCAGCACCCCTATTAGCGCAAATTTATACTTATCTATTACTTCACAGCCCCGGCCGTTAGGCCTCGGATGAAGTAGCGCTGAAGGCTGAAGAAGACCAGGAGCGGCACAGACATCGAGATGAAGGAGCCTGCGGCCACGCTCTGCCAGCCCTCGCCATATTGGCCCAGCATCGCCAATAACTTGTAGGTCAAGACGGGGTGGTCATTGCCCACGAAGACGAAGGCCACCAAGTAATCATTCCACACCCATAGAAACTGGAAGATGGCAAAGGAGGCAAGGGCTGGAACGGAGATGGGCAAAACTAATCGCCAAAAAATGGTGAAGTTACTAGCGCCATCTACTTTGGCGGCTTCGATAAGCGGCACTGGAATCGACATCATGTAGTTTCGCAAAATATATACAGCCAGCGGCATCGCAAAAGCTGCATGCACAAACCATGCCGCCGCATACTGTCCAGAGATTTCTATCCCGGTTATTGCAGTGAACTTTAAGAAAAGTTTAAGCACTGGAACCAGTGCCCCTTGTAATGGGATTACTAAAAGTCCGATCAAAATTGAAAAAATAAATTCGCGACCCTTAAAAACTAAAAAGGTAAAACCATACGCTGCATATGCAGCCAATAAGAGTGGCAAAATTGTTGCTGGAAGCGTTACAGCAAATGAAGAGATAATGCTAGAACCTAATCCGTCATTACTCATTACGCTTGAAAAAGCCTGAAGCGTCCAGCTATCCGGAGTAAAATGAGTAATTGCATTCCACCAGCCCGTAGTTTGCGCTTCAGTGCTCTCTCGCATTGATGTAATCAACAAACCAAAGGTTGGCAATAACCACAGAGCTGAAATTACAATAAGTACAAGCGTCGATCCTAGATGTGATTTGGCTGCAAACTTCTTAAAATTACTCATCGCAGCATGTCCATTTTTCTATAGTGGCGGACTTGATATGTCATTACTGGCGCTATTAATGCGATTAGCACAACTACAGTTGCCATGGCCTTACCCGTATTTCCATAAATAAAGTACTCGTTGTAGAAATTCTGAGCAAGTACATTGGTATGATAATTTCCACCCGTCATCGCTAAAACAATGTCGAAGATCTTCATTGAGCCGATCAAAACGGTAATAAACACCGACAAGGCAGTACCCCAAATTTGGGGCAAGATAATGCGGAAAAATAGCTGGGTCGGACTAGCCCCGTCCATGCGACCTGCCTCAATTGTGTCTTCTGGCACAGCTTTAATCGCCGCCGACATCAAGACCATTGCGAAGCCCACGTTGAGCCAGATAAAGATAATCATTAAGAAGATATTGTTGAGTTTAAAGCCCTCAAGTTGCAGCCAGGTCTGAGGAGTGCCACCAAAGCCAACCCATAGCGCGTTGAGCAAACCGGTCTGTGACTGTCCTTCTGGAATGTAAGAATAAATTAAACGCCAAATTGTTGCAGCGCTAACAAATGAAATTGCCATAGGCATAAAGATTGCTGATTTAAAGAATTTTTCTCGCTTAGGGCCAACGTTATTTGCAAACTGTGCGATTACTACGCCAAGACTGACCACAATTATTGGAACAATCGTAATCCACATGAGGTTATTAACCAACATGGTTCTAAAGTTTGCATCACCAAAGATATCTTTATAGTTTTGAAGTCCAACCCAGGTTGTACTTCCATCAATCTCTTCTTCCATGAAACTCAACCAAATCGATTGAAGTGTTGGATAGATTAAAAATAGTGAGATTAATACAACAACTGGGCCTATAAATACCCAGGGTTGTAAAGTCTTTCGAATTTTACTGGGCAGGGCTTCAACAATTTTGTTTCCTAGCCAAAAAAGTAGCATGGTAGAAACCACGCCAACGACAATGGCCTGGATTGCTACTAAAAAATCTTTCACTAGTGCTGCCTACTCTTCATAGAAATAATTATAAATAGTTTTGAAGAAATTGAGAACAGCGCCGATGGGGATATTTAGCCCCATCGGCGCTGTTTTTACAGCTTATAACAATTAACTATGACGTTAATTGTTGGTTATGCGTTATCCCAAGAAGCGTCAATGGCTGCGAACGCTTCCTTCATGGTCTTCTTACCTGCGATCCAGTTTGTAAGTTCTGTCCACTCAGTCGCATTAACAATTGCTGGCGATAGGTCTGACCCGTCGAAGCCGAAAGCCTTAGCTGAAGCAAGGATTCCTGCAATGCTCTTAGTGATTGGGTTTAAGTACAAGCCTCCTGGGAAGCTCTTGTGAGCTGAAAGGTATGAAGGGTACTTAGACAACATAACGCCCTGACCTAACTTGTCAGAGAGAATGAATGAAAGAACCTTCTTAGTGCCTGCGTTGTCGTTGAAGCCAGCGGCTAGATCGCCACCACCTAGAACGCCATCAGTTGCTCCAGCTGGAGTAGGAAGCTTGAAAACACCCACATGAGTGAAGTTATTTGCTTTGTACTCAGCCTTGATTGCATCTGGGAAGAAGTCAGTGATAAATGATCCTTGACGCATCATAAAGCACTTGTTCTTATCGGTTGCAAATAGTGCAGCAGTATTTCCGAATCCTGTTGCTGCGATTGACTTTCCACCACCGTTGACGTTTCCTGCTGTCAGCATAATGTCGGCAACTTTCTTGCCAGCCTTAGTGACGATAGGAGAGTTGAATGCAACTTTGCCCTTCCACCAGTTGTTGTATGTAGCAACTCCGCCGTAGCGAAGTACATACTCTTCTAGCCAGTCTGTTGCAGCCCAACCAGTTGCTCCGCCAGATTCAATGCCTACGCACCATGGGAAGCCAAGCTTCTTTGACTTAATCTTTGAAGTAAGAGCCGTCAATTCAGCATCTGACTTTGGGACAGTAAGACCAGCAGCTTTGAAGTTAGCTGGGTTGTACCAAACAAGTGACTTTACGTTTGCAGAAACTGGAAGACCGTAAGTCTTTCCACCTTTAACTGCAAGTGTGTCCCATCCTGGAACAAGTGTTGCCTTGATTGCTTTTAGATCAACAAGGGTATCAAGTGGCTCTAAAACTGATGCATACTCAAGAAGTCCGCCTGGTTGTGGCCACATTGCGATGTCTGGTGCTTGACCAGCTTTTACCTTTACGCGAATGTCAGTATCGAAAGCATTGAGTTGTGTGTATTTGACTGAAAGACCATTAGTTGCAGCAAATGCATCTAATTCGGCCTGGAAGCCTTCAGCTTGCGCTCCGCCAAAACCACCATAAACGGTTACGGTTTCTAGGGCATGCGCCGAAGGTAAAACAGCTACTGATACTGATACTGCTACTGCAAGAATTGCAGCACTTAATTTCTTTGTCATTAAATTCCTTTCAAGGGGTACGAGGTTTTCTGAGTTCACCTAACGTGGTTGAAAGTTACATGAACCACAAAGTCATTTGAAGCAAAAATCAGGTTTTGGCGATAACGGTTTGCTCAAGTTTTGGAGGCTCTTTTGCAGGTTTTTGCAGAAGGCTTTGAGCGTAAAGCAGGTAAAAATCGTGTCGCGGGTTAACCAAAATTGGTTAACTCACGAGTAACCCCCGGCTGTGGGAACACTGCCATCGTAATCCAGCAGACCCCATCCTTTGTATAGAGCTCAACCGATGATTGGTCAACTAAGACTTTCAAGTGAATCCGATTGTTAACCGGCTTAACATCTGCGGTGTAGTTATCAACAAATATCTTCTGTGTGCTTGGATCATAACCAAGCTCTACAAATCCAGTTAACCCAGAACGATGCTTTTTTGTAGTATCGATAATTAATTCGTATGTCGGGGAACAAAGAGGTTGTTGAGTAAGAACAATTTCTTCTCCAATTTTTGTTAAGCCTAACTCGCGCGGAATCGTCATCGCATTTGTCCACGATGTTGCTGGGTGTGAACCAAGATCTTGCCAGTTTGCCATCCAACCGATAAAAATTCTACGGCCATCAGGTGCATCGTTAAAAGTTGCACCCGCATAATTATCTCGACCATGGTCTAGCCACCGGGGTTTTTCGATCGGATACTTCGGCCTGAAAGTAACCCCATCAAAACTACCCACGAAATACTGTGTGCCGGTGCCGTTATTAATTGCGCCTGGATTAAGCGATATCAGAAGAACCCACAACTCTTCGCCATTGTATGTGAGAGGAAAGAGATCTGGGCACTCCCAAACCCCGCCAATGGCTGCTGCTGGACCAAACTCACTTAAAAACTCCCACTTAATTAAATCTATAGATTTATAAAAAACACATACATGTTCGTGTGGTTTAACCACAGCCATTATCCATTGGTCTTCATACCTAAAAACTTTTGGGTCTCTAAAATCGGCCATATCTAAATCAAGTACAGGGTTACTTTCAAACTTAGTAAAGGTGCGCCCATTATCTTTACTGGTTGCAATGCATTGGGTCTGATTAGTTTCAGTGTGACGTGTATAGATTGCAACGATTTCGTCGCCAATACTCACAGCGCTTCCAGAAAAAATAGCTCCATCTGCATCTTCAGAGATTGCAATATCTAAGTGCTTCCAATTCAATAAATCAGTACTTACTGCATGCCCCCATGACATATGGCCCCACTTGGTTCCAAATGGATTATGTTGGTAAAAAAGATGATATTCGCCCTTATGAAATACAAGGCCATTGGGATCATTCATCCAGTTTTTTGCAGGGGTGAAATGAAAGCCAGGGCGGTATAAAAAATCAATATCTGTGGACATTGCTTCCTTCTGGGGTAACGGGACACATAACATTCTCAGAACTAGCTAGGAGCTCAAAGTTTCGGTAAGTCTGTTCATAATTACCCTTAGTGGCAATGTAATAAGGACTGTAAACACAACAATCTGATAACTACTTTCTGGATTTGAACTCTCGATTGAGATAGCCTCAGGCGCAATGAACCTCTTCGATGCGCACTCAATTATCGCCGACCTTGGCCTCATCGGGGTCTTGGCAATTATTTTTGCCGAAACAGGGTTGCTCGTTGGTTTAGCTTTCCCGGGGGATTCACTCCTTTTTCTTGCCGGAGTTGCCGCTTCAGGTTCTGGCGCAGCGATCTTAGGCGGAGCACACCTTCCGGCCGGAGCGCTATTTGTCTTAGCCCCAGTTGCTGCAGTACTTGGTGCCCAAGTTGGTCACTGGTTTGGGCATACATACGGCAGAGCAATTTTTGCAAAACCTGATGGCCGCGTTTTTAATCACCAAAAAGTTGTTGCAACTGAAAAATGGCTACGCAAATATGGCACTGGAAAAGCGATTGTTCTGGCACGATTCGTACCATTCATTCGAACTCTACTAAATCCCATGTGCGGTGTCGTCGGAATTCCTGCGAAAACATTTTTCAAATGGAATCTCATCGGTGGAATCATTTGGACTCAACTTGTAATTGGACTTGGATTTCTACTTGGTGAAAAACTAAAGGGTTCGGTAGACAAGTACTTACTTCCCGTTGTTGCAGTGATTGTTTTTGTTAGCTTGGTGCCAGTTCTGATTGAACTATTTAGAGAGTGGCAAACCAAAAAGCATCACAAGTAAGTTTTTATAGACCCAAATCAGCTAATTGATATGCGGCACGATATTCATATCCCGCTTCAATAATCTTTGGAGCAGCGCCGCGTTCAACAATTACTGCAACACCAACAACAATTGCTCCGGCTTCAACGAGTGCTTCTACTGCAGTTAATACGGAACCACCGGTTGTGGATGTATCTTCAACGGCCAAAACGCGCTTGCCTTTAACATCTGGGCCTTCAATGCGACGTTGTAAGCCATGTGCTTTCTCAGCTTTGCGCACTACAAATGAATCAATCTTCTTTCCTTGCCCAGCTGCAACATGCATCATCGCGGTAGCAACAGGATCTGCACCGAGGGTTAAACCACCAACGGCTTCATAATCTAAATCTTTAGTGAGTTCGAGCATTACTTCACCAACCAACGGTGCAGCTTCATGATCAAGGGTTACTCGGCGCAGATCTACGTAGTAATCGGCCTCTTTGCCCGACGACAAAATAACTTTGCCGTGAACAACGGCCTTAGTGACGATCTGATTCTTTAACGCATCCCGTGAACTCATGCGGGCGAGCCTACTATCTAGACTCCCCGAGTTCTAAAGCGCTAGCCTTTGCGACACTATGGCAACAAAAAAGAAGAAGGTCGCAGCTAGAAAGCCGGTTAAAAAGGCGGCTACAACCAAGCGTGCGCTTAATAAAACGATTCTCAGCCTGCGCAAAGAGGCTGCAATTTTAGAGAAATTTGTTGCCACATTAGGTGAAATTAATGAAGTTCCTTTGACACGCAAGAGGGTTGTCAAGAAAAAAGCAGCTAAGAAAAAGACGGTCAAGAAGCGTGTGGCTAAGAAAGCTGCGAAGAAGAAGGTTGTAAAGCGGAAGGGTTAACCTTGCGGGTTTCGTGTGGGTTCACATGAATTCACCCTTTTATTCACTCAATCGCTTTACAGTAAGCATATGAATTCGAAACGCCTAGAAATATCTAGGTTATTTCATCGCTTTGGTTTTGGACCACGTCCTGGGGAGTATGCACAAGCAGTTAAAAATGGCGTTGATTCCACTAGAACAAATCTTGTAACCGTTCCCGAGATTGATTTGGGTGCTGCTCGAGTTCTTGATCCTGTAATTACGGATCTTGGTCAGAGACCTGCACCGAATAGTAAAGAGATAGTTCCTTTTGCTATTGCCATGCGCTTTCAGAGCCAACAGTTAATTTTGTGGTGGCTCGATCGCATGGCATTGAGTGATCATGGATTAACAGAGCGTATGACGTGGTTTTGGCATGGACATTGGGCAACGTCGATTGATAAATTAAATTATCCGTTACCGATGTTTAAGCAAAATAAAGTTTTTCGGGCACATGCTTTAGGAAATTTTAATACTATGACTAAGGCGATGCTCAACGACGGCGCATTGCAGTTTTGGTTGGACGGTCAGGACAGCACTGTAAAAGCTCCTAATGAAAATTTGGGCCGGGAATTAATGGAGCTATTTGTCCTTGGAGTTAATCGCTACACCGAAGATGACGTGAAAGCGATTGCGCGAGCCTTGACTGGTTACCAAGTCGTACGTAGTAACGGCAATGTCACGATTAATCAAAACCGCAGAGATTCAAAACCCGTGGTTTTATTGGGTAAAACTGCAGTTTTTAACGGTGACTCCCTCGCAGATTTTCTTGTTAGCCGCGATGACTGTGCGCAGTTTATTTCCGAACGCCTTTGGTATCGATTTATCTCCAGTAGTGAAGATATGACGAGTGATTTTGCCGCCAAAGCGTCCTTCGCTGATAGAAGTATTGCAAGCGCGGTTACAGCGATGGCAACTGATTCTTCTATGAGCGACTCTCGCTACTCTTTAGTTAAATCACCTGTCGAATGGTTCATTTCGGCCTGTCGTGCACTTGAATTAACTCCATCTAAATTATCTACCCCCGGACAGTTAACAAGCTATCTCGACAAGTTAAGCCAAGTTCCATTTTCTCCCCCCAATGTTGGTGGTTGGCCCGCAGGCGAAGCGTGGTTATCTTCGGCAACAGCACAGTATCGAATTGCTTTTGCTACATGGCTAATTAAGCAGAGTGATTTGTCGGTAATAAAAAACATTGCGCCATCTGCCAGGGTTTCAAAGAGTGCCGATTGGTTAGGTATCCCCGAGTGGACTCCACGCACGCAAAACGCATTGCGAGCATCAATAAGTGATCCTGCTCAATTTGTTCTGCTTGCTTTATGCAGTCCTGAATACATCGTGAGTGCATAGGAGAATCACATGGATACATTGAGCCGACGCAAGTTTTTAAAGTTAACAAGTGGAGCCGCCGCAGTTGGGGTAGCCTCAAACTTTTTATCTCTAGACCAAATTGCACAGGCTGCCATCGATCGACCATTGGCAGCTGGCACACCAATACTTGTTGTTGTTACGTTATACGGTGGTAACGATGGTTTAAATACTGTAATCCCTTATAAAGATCCAGTTTACTTTTCATCTCGTCCCGACATTTCTTATAAGGCCGAAACGATGCTGCCTTTAGATGCAGAGTTAGCGCTGAACCCAAATATGGCTGGAATTAAAGGGCTTTGGGACCAGAAAAAAGTAGCAATTATTCGCGGTGTAGGTTATCCAAAGCCCGATCACTCACATTTTTCTTCGATGGCAAAGTGGCAGACTGCATCTCCGGAGCGTCATATAAGTAGTGGATGGTTAGGTCGCTGGTTAGATTCACAACCCGAAGATCCAATGGTGGCAATCTCTTTAGGTTCCGTTCTGCCACCGATGCTCGCAGGATCAAAAATTTCTGGCTCGGCTCTTCCTTTAGGTGGTTTAGTAATTCCTAAGGGAGCACTTGCAACGCAATGCATACAATTATCTAAAGCCGCTCGCACAGATTCTAAGTTAATGGCCGCAGCGGCCACATCAATGCGCAATCTCTTTAACGTATCAACTAATATTCAACCCATATTGAAGATGCCTGCACCGGTTGCGACTGATCTCCCAACAGTCAACGGTGGCAATGCCGGCGGAGATAGCAACTTGTCGCAACAGCTCGATGTAGTTGCAAAGCTAATCTCAGCCGGAAGTCCAACAAAAGTTTGGTCAGTCTCTCTAGGTGGGTTTGATACGCATGCCAATGAGGCAAATGCCCAGGCCGAACTCTTAGGAGTTGTTTCAGTATCGTTAACTCGCTTTATGAGCCAACTGAAATCAACATCGAGATCAAATGATGTAACCATCATGATCTATAGCGAATTCGGCCGACGCGTCAAGGGAAATGCATCTCAAGGTACTGATCATGGAACTGCTGGGCCAATGTTTTTAATTGGTGAAAAAATTAAGGGTGGCTTCTATGGTGATCAACCATCTCTATCGAAGTTAATCGATGGCGATTTAGCGGTTACAACTGACTTCAGAGATGTATACGCCACAGTTTTGGAGTCGGTACTGCAATCCCCGGCCGAACAAACACTGGGTAAATGGGCTGGCCGAACAGATTTCTTAACTAAGGTTTAGTTCTCTTCTTTATAGACAATAACTTCACTTCTGCTGCGACGCATTAAGCCTTTAGGTGGGTTTGCATCGATAAGTGCATCAACTTCAATTCGTAGTTGGGCTACTTCAATTGCCATATTGGCCATTGCAGATTCCAGTTCGATAATTCGCTTAATTCCGGCGTGATTAATTCCTTCACCAACAAGTTTTTGTACTGCACGCAATAATGCAATATCGCGTAATGAATATCGGCGATTGCGACCTTCTGTGCGGTTGGGAGAAACTAAACCTAATCGATCGTATTGGCGCAATGTCTGCGGATGTAGTCCAGAGATTTCTGCTGCGACAGATATGACATAAACAGCAGCATCATCTGATGGCTGTTCGTTCATTAACTCATCGCTCATATTTTGGCCTTAAGTATTAAGTCAGCTCGTACATTTTCGTGCGCAGTCTCTTCTGCAAATACTTTCAGCGCTTCAAGTGCTTTACCGTCAACACGTTGCGGTACTTGCACATCAACACTAACAAGTAAATCACCGGTTGTAGAGCCCTTAGTCACGCCTCGACCTTTAACGCGCAATGTGCGGCCATTTGAAGTTCCCGGTGCGATTCGTACGGTTACATCATCCCCGCTTAATGTTGGAAACTTAATGTCGGCGCCCAGCGCTGCCTCACTAAAAGTAATGGGCAACGTCATCGTTAAATTCTCGCCTTTGCGCCCAAAGACAGGGTGTGGCTTTACGTGCAACATAATGAATAAGTCACCTGGGCCAGCTTCTCCTGACGCACCTTTGCCTTTAACTCGAATCTTGGCGCCATCATTGACGCCTGCCGGCACGCGCGCAGTTATGTTTTGTGCAGCGCCACGATCGGTTGCTAGTCGCAAATCTAAGGTTGTGCCGACAATTGATTCGCGAAAAGTAATAGTGGCTTCAGTCTGTAAATCCTGGCCTTTACGTGGACCTCGACGTCCGCCGCCAAATAGATTTGCAAAAATATCCTGCGGATTTCCGCCGCCAAACATGTCATTAAAATCCCCGCCTGGTTGGCCGCCGCCCATGGGAGCACGGAAACCTCCACGCTCATACATTGATCTGGCTTCATCATATTCAGCACGCTTTTTAGTATCGGAGAGAATTTCGTAGGCCTCTGATACCGCTTTGAACTTTTCCTCTTTAGAAGCATCGCCATGTTGTGTGTCTGGATGTAAGTCTTTAACTAAGGCGCGATATTTACGTTTTATGGCCGCCTGATCATCAGACTTCGATGCACCAAGGACCTTATAAAAATCCTTCTCATATAAATCCTTGGCGGCCATAAAAAATTATTCTCCTGCTGGATCTGTTACTGCTACGCGAGCCGGACGCAAAATACGCTCTTTATATTTATAGCCTGGTTGAAGAATCTTTGATGCTGTCGGTACGGCAACATCGGCTGACGTATCGTGCATAAGTGCTTCATGAATCTGGGGATCAAAGGCTTCGCCTTCAGTTCCATACTTTTCAAGACCAATGCGCGATGTAATGGAGTTCAACTGATCCGCAACTGCCTTGAATCCACCAGTTAATTCACTATGTGATTCTGCGCGATCTACATCATCCAGAAGTGCTAGAAGTTCAGTGAGCACTGCCCCAATAGCCATTTCATGGGCAACTGAACGATCGCGCTCGACGCGCTTTCGATAATTGGCATATTCGGCCTGAAGTCGCTGTAAATCATTGGTTAATGTAGCGACCGGATCAATTACTTGATCCGGTACTACGTCTTCAATAACTTCGGTTATCGGGTCGTCTAGACCAATTTCCTCGCTCGGCATTTTTATGCCTCGCTCTCATCGATGACTTCAGCATCTTCAACGCCATCTTCATGTGGTGTTGAATCTGATGCGCCTTCACCGGCAGCGGCAGCGGTTGCATAGAGTGCAGCACCCAGTGCTTGGCTAACAGTTGCAACCTTTTCGGTTGCACTTTTAATCATCTCGAAGTTTGATCCACCCAGTGCGGTTTGAAGTTCGGCAAGTGCAGCTTCAGTCTCAGTCTTCTTTTCTAACGCTTCACCTTCACTAAGTTTTTCTTCATTATCCTTAATGAACTTTTGTGTTGAGTAAAGAAGTGAATCTCCAGCATTGCGAGTCTCGGCCTCTTCTTTGCGCTGACGATCTTCTTCAGCGTGTGATTCAGCTTCTTCCATCATGCGATTGATCTCATCTTTAGAAAGTGCTGATCCACCGGTAATGGTCATGCTCTGCTCTTTACCGGTACCAAGATCCTTCGCTGATACATGAACGATTCCATTTGCATCGATATCGAAAGTAACTTCAATCTGAGGAATTCCGCGTGGAGCAGGTGGCAGACCAGTGAGTTCGAACATGCCGAGCTTCTTGTTATAAGCCGCCATTTCGCGCTCACCTTGATATGCCTGAATCTGCACTGCTGGTTGATTGTCATCGGCAGTTGTAAATACTTCACTGCGCTTAGTAGGAATTGTTGTATTGCGCTCGATTAAGCGAGTCATTACTCCACCCTTAGTTTCGATACCAAGAGAAAGAGGTGTGACATCGAGAAGGAGCACATCTTTAACTTCACCCTTTAAAACACCGGCTTGTAGAGATGCACCAACAGCTACAACTTCATCAGGGTTTACGCCCTTATTAGGCTCTTTTCCGCCAGTGAGTTCTTTAACAAGATCTACAACGGCTGGCATGCGAGTTGATCCGCCAACAAGTACAACGCTGTGAATCTTGCTGATTGGAATTCCAGCATCTTTGAGAACGGCTTGGAAAGGCTTCTTGCAACGATCAAGTAATGCACCAGTTAACTGTTGGAACTGTGCTCGAGTAATTGTCTCGTCCATGAACAGTGGATTCTTTTCAGCATCCACAGTGATGTATGGCAAGTTAATCGATGCAGATTGTGATGATGAGAGTTCGATCTTTGCTTTTTCAGCGGCTTCACGAATACGTTGCATCGCCATCTTGTCTTTAGTTAAATCGATTCCATTTTGTGAACCAAAGTTCTGAACAAGGAAATCAACAAGTGCTTGATCCCAATCATCTCCACCTAAGTGGTTATCGCCGTTAGTTGCTTTAACTTCAACAACACCATCGCCGATTTCAAGAAGTGATACGTCAAAAGTTCCGCCACCTAAGTCGAATACAAGAATCGTCTGCTCTTGATCAGCTTTATCTAAACCATATGCGAGCGCTGCTGCAGTTGGCTCGTTGATGATTCGCAAAACATTGAGTCCGGCAATTTCGCCAGCCTCTTTAGTCGCTTGGCGTTGTGCATCATTAAAATATGCAGGAACGGTAATAACTGCATCAGTAACAGTTTCACCCAGGTAGGACTCGGCGTCGCGCTTGAGCTTTTGCAATACGCGCGCTGAAATTTCTTGTGACGTGTACTTCTTGCCATCGATATCGATGGACCAGTCTGTGCCCATGTGGCGCTTGACTGAACGGATCGTGCGATCAACGTTTGTGACAGATTGACGCTTCGCTACCTCACCGACGAGGACCTCACCGTTTTTTGCGAAGGCGACGATCGACGGGGTCGTGCGGGCGCCCTCGGCGTTAGCGATAACGGTGGCTTCGCCACCTTCTAGGACCGATACGCAACTATTTGTCGTTCCGAGGTCGATTCCAACTGCTCTAGCCATTGTTTGCTGCTCCTTTTATCTCACTCGAGCCTGGGATAGGGTCGAGGTCTGCGTGAAACCTGAGTCCATACTACCCAAAAGGTTGAGTCGAAGCGACTCAGGTTTGCTACTCAGGGAACAGTGCTTAGCGGGGGTTTATTCCCTAACCTATGGCCATGAACCTGACATATGTAGGTATCGCCTATGGCATCACGATCGCAGCCTTAGCCCTCATGGCGGTGCGCACCCGACAGCTCATCGGTATCTATAAAAAAGGTCAGCCAGATCCAACCCGTAGCAATGATCGTGGCAAGCGTTTACGTATGGCGCTCAGTGAAATTCTCGGCCATACCAAGATGTTTAACTTCACCGTCATTGGTTTTGCTCACTGGTTCGTCATGATTGGTTTTGTAGTTTTATTTGGGACTCTAGTTACTGCTTATGGTCAATTAATTAATCCAGAGTTTTCACTGCCGGTGATTGGCCACTTATGGCCCTATGAATATTTCACCGAACTTATTGGGTGGGCAACTGGAATCGGCATTGTTACCTTAATTGGAATCCGTCAAGTAACTCGGATAACGCGAAAAGGTCGTGCATCTCGTTTTTACGGATCAGGAATGCGCAAGGCGTATTACGTTGAAGCCACCATTCTTGTTATCGTTTTTTGTGTTATCGCATTACGTGGACTTGAAGGTGCGTTATCAGATGAAGTGAAGTGGAATCGCCACTATGTAACGACCTGGTTCATCGCTTCACATCTAAAAGCGTGGACGCTTGGACAATTAAATTCAACGGTTCAATTAATTGCGACCGTTAAAATTGTTGTTTCGATGGCATGGTTCATTGTTATTGCAAGCAATTTAACAATGGGTGTTGCTTGGCACCGCTTCTTAGCCCCATTTAACATTTTCTTCCGTCGAAATGCCGATGGAAAATCTTCACTAGGTCCCTTACCTGCCATGTTGTCTCACGGTGAAGTTATTAACTTTGAAGATCCAAAAGATGATGATGTGTTTGGTTTAGGTACTCGCGCAGACATTACGTGGAAGGGTCTGCTTGATATGAGCACGTGTACCGAATGTGGTCGCTGCCAGTCGCAGTGCCCTGCATGGCACACCGATAAACCACTCTCACCAAAGCTATTAATCATGGCTATGCGCGATCACGCCTTTGCTAAAACCGTTGAAACTGAAGCTATGGCGGGCGAAGGTGCCCCAATTTCACTCGATGTTTTGTGGTCATGTACAACATGCGGTGCTTGTGTCAATGAGTGCCCAGTCGATATCGAGCATATTGATCACATCGTTAACATGCGCCGTTTTCAAGTTTTAGTTGAGTCAAACTTTCCAACTGAACTTGGTGGAACTTTCCGTAACTTAGAACAAGCTGGCAACCCATGGGGTGCAAATAGAAATGATCGTGAAGCCTGGATTGCCGAATGTGATTTCCCAATTCGTGTTGTTGAAGGAACCCTACCGGAGGAAGTTGAATACTTATTCTGGGTCGGTTGTGCTGGCGCATACGACGAGCGTGCAAAGAAAACTACAAAAGCCGTTGCCGAACTTTTGTATATGGCCGGCGTTAACTTTGCGGTTCTAGGTAAAAAAGAAACATGTACGGGAGATCCTGCTCGCCGTGCTGGAAATGAATTTTTGTATCAAATCTTGGCGGCAGAAAACATCGAAACTTTTAAGGAAGTTTTTGAAGGACGCACCAAGGGAACTAAGAAAGTTGTTGTCACCTGCCCACATTGCTTTACGACTATTGGCCGTGACTATGCGCAAAGTGGTTTTGAGTTAGAGATGCTTCACCACACTCAACTGCTCAATCAATTAGTTCGCGAAAAGAGACTGCTTCCGATAAAGATGAGTCATACAGCTATGACGTATCACGATCCATGTTATTTAGGTCGCCATAACGAGATTTATCAACCTCCTCGAGAAATACTAGAAGCAACTGGCGCTGACATCACTGAGATGCCGCGCAATAAAGAGCGCTCGTTCTGTTGCGGTGCAGGTGGCGGTCGAATGTGGATGGAAGAAAAACTTGGTACGCAGATAAACCTCAATCGTGTCGATGAAGCTATCGCTACGGGTGTTACAGAGCTGGCCGTTGCCTGTCCGTTCTGCCGAGTGATGACTACCGATGGAATGACGGCTCGAGCATCAGATGTTGAGGTCCTAGACGTCGCCCAGATTCTCTTGCGCTCAGTTAAGGGCTAAAACTAGGTTCTTTCTCAGGAAACTCCCAGTTCATGGGAGCATTGTGTAGCCATGACTACAACCGCCGAAAAGACCATGCAGCGCATTCTCGTCGTTGACGATGAATCCAGTATCAGTGAACTGATCTCGACCAGCCTTCGCTTTGTTGGCTTTGATGTACGCACGGCAGCTAACGGCGCGCAAGCTTTAGCCATGGCAGAAGAGTTTCGCCCGCATGCAATGGTTCTCGATGTCATGTTGCCCGATGTCGATGGCTTTGACGTGTGTAAAGCGATTCGTAATGAAGGTGTATCGACTGGTGTTCTTTTCTTAACGGCAAAAGATGGCATGGAAGATAAAGTCAAAGGGTTAACTCTTGGTGGCGATGATTACATGACTAAACCGTTTTCACTCGAAGAGCTCGTTGCACGTTTGCGTGCACTGCTTCGACGCACCGGTGTTACTGAAATTGAGATTGATGACGAGAAGATGCGTTTTGCTGATCTGGAACTTGATGAAGCAACACATGAAGTTCGTCGAGCCGGAAATTTATTAGAGCTTTCTCCAACCGAGTTTGCATTAATTCGATATTTAATTATCAATGCCGATCGTGTTGTTTCTAAATCACAGATTTTAGATCACGTATGGCAATACGACTTCCGTGGAGATGCTGGAATTGTTGAAACATACGTTTCTTATCTACGTAAAAAAATTGACTGCTTTGATCCACCACTAATTCATACTGTTCGTGGTGTTGGTTATCGACTTCGGATGCCGCCTAAATAAAGTGAAGTCACCGCTGAGCAACTGGTCTTTACGCAACCGCTTGACGGTCGGTGTATTGATCCTTTCTGCAATCGGTTTTATTGGTGCAGGTTTAGTCGCACAAAGGGCTTTAGAGAGTTATCTCATTGGCCAAGTCGATGATCAATTAAAAAGCGTTATTGGCGGAACGACTTCTCGTGTAAATCAAGCGGGAATTGTTAACGACGAAGAAACTAACCCCAGCCACACTGAGCCTGAAGAGGGCTCGCCCCGTGCTGCTGCAGCACCAGTAACCCCACTGAATCGTGTGCCTACAAGCATCTCTGTAACTGTTTTAGATCCATTCGGTAATTTAGTTGGAGGTATTGGCGGTGACTTAAACGCCAATAAAATCACTGATTTTGTGACCGGCCTACTGCCTACACAAGTTGCTGCTTTTGGTCATAAACCTTTTACTATCCAAGCCCCTGGGGCTGATTTTCGAGTTATCACGCAAGTTCTACCATCGGCAATGGGCAGTGTAATTGTTGCGCAATCTTTATCTGACTTCGATAAGACCACTCATCGTATTGGTCGCGTATTTTTGTTTATTGGATTTATAGTCTTGTTGCTAATTGCTTTTGCTGCGCGTCAAGTTATTAAACTTAGTATGAAGCCGCTTGAATCAGTGGAAGTAACTGCACAGAAAATTGCAGGTGGTGATTTATCTGCTCGACTTGAGAATTTTGAACCTAATACTGAAGTTGGGCGTTTAAGTACATCGCTAAATACAATGCTCGGACGTATTGAAGAGTCATTTGCCGTGCGAACTGAGAGCGAAAATAAACTTCGACGCTTTGTTGCCGATGCAAGTCATGAGCTTCGTACCCCACTTACCGCTATTCGCGGCTTTGCTGAACTTCATCGTCAAGGCGCAGTTCCTGACGGTGAAAAAACTAAAGAGCTCCTTGGCCGAATAGAAAAAGAATCCATTCGCATGGGTGCACTTGTTGAAGATTTATTGTTACTTGCTCGCCTTGATCAATCGCGTCAAATGGAGCTAAAGCCGGTTGATCTCACCCACGTTATTGAAGATACGGTTGCTTCCGCCACGGCTGCCGGGCCCAATCACCCAATTACGGTAAACATACCTGCAGAGCTGTACACGCTTGGTGATTCAGATCGAATTTATCAAGTCTTCACAAATTTATTGGCAAATGCCCGTACACATACACCTGCTGGGACTGCGATAGCAGTTGATGCACATACGGAAGTCGATGGAATTTATGTAACCGTTTCCGATAATGGTCCAGGTTTAAGTGAGGATGATCAAAAGAAAATCTTCGAACGATTTTTCCGCGCCGATCCATCTCGCCAGCGACAAAGCAGTGAAGGTAGTGGCTTAGGTCTTTCAATCGTTGATGCGGTTATGCAGGCACATGGCGGAAAAGTAGGAGTTGTCTCAAAGTCAGGTGAAGGCGCTACTTTTACGCTCTTCTTTCCCAGTACGCCAACTGTTTAGTTCAAGGACTCCATAGCTTTTAGAACGGCGATGCGCTCGGCAATTGGTGGGTGGGTAGAAAATAACTTCGATACCGAGGTGCCATCAAGTGGAGATTCAATCCAAATATGTGCAACTGAGGTTGACTTTTGTTGCACAACCGTTGAATCGGCTGCTAAAACTTCCAACGCACTTCGTAAACCAGCCGGGTTGCGCGTAAAAGCCACAGCTGTGGCATCGGCTAAAGATTCGCGCTTACGCGAAATCGCCGAGCGCAGTAGCATCGCAGCAAGGGGCGCCAGAATAAGAATAAGAAGTGAAAATATAAGGGCAATTGGATTGCCATTGCCTTCGCGATTGCGGTCACGTCCACCGCCAAACCACATCATGCGTGTCAACATGTCGCTGAGAATTGCAATCGCACCGGCCGTTGTCGCAGCGACTGCCGATACTAAGGTGTCGCGGTTAGCAACGTGTGCTAACTCGTGAGCAATTACGCCCTGCAGTTGATCGCGATCCATGGCATCCAAAATCCCTGTCGTAAAGGCGATAAGAGCATGTTCTGGATTTCTTCCCGTTGCAAATGCATTAGGTGCACTATCAACAACTATTGCGACTTTTGGCATTGGTAAACCACTAGCAATAGTTACTTCTTGAATTAAGTTAAACAACTTTGGATTATCTGACTCCTGGATTAACTTTGCACCCGTCATTGTGATGACTAATTTGTCGGCGCCATAGTAGGAACCCCACACAGAAATTACGGCAATACCAACGGCAATTGGGACAATGCCTGCAGTACTTGTGCCGAAATACGTCATCGCTGCAAAGACAACTAGCCAGACTAAAACACCCATACCGACCAATAGGCCGATAGTTTTGCGCTTATTTGCTGCTTGCTGTGTTCTAAAGTTCATTGAGATTAAAAAGTAACTTTTGGTGCATTGCGATCTTGTGGATCTTCAACTTCATAAAATTCGCGCTCAGTTACTTTGGCAAAGCCCGCAAAGAAGTTAGTTGGCACTGTTTTTACGGCCGTATTGAGCGAGCGCACATTGTCGTTATAGAACTGGCGACTAAATGCAACTTTGTTTTCAGTCGTTGATAGCTCTTCTTGTAATGACAAAAAGTTTGCGGATGCTTTTAGATCAGGGTAAGCCTCAGCAACAGCTAACAATCCACGTAGCGCTTGCGTAACCATTCCATCGGCGGCAGCGACATCGGCAACACTCGAGGCACTTGTTGCTTTCGCGCGTGCTGCTACAACGGCATCGAAGGTTGATTGCTCGTGTTTGGCATAACCCTTGACGGTTTCAACCAGATTTGGAATCAAATCTGCGCGGCGCTTTAGCTGAACTTCAATCTGCGCCCAGGCCTCATTGACACTGATATTCAAACGAATCAAACGGTTGTACTGCGCGATAAAAAAGATAGCGATAAGAGCAATGACACCTAGGACGACAATTGTTTTCATAGCTAATTAAACCGCTTTTTAGTCAGAATAATTCCTGAGAATTACTGAACCACGCCTGTTATTTAATTGGCGATTTGTGGAAGTTGAGGAATGAGCGACTAGCCGTTGGGCCACGCTGACCTTGGTATCTGGAGCCGTACTTCTCGCTGCCATATGGATGTTCGGCCGGAGATGAGAGTTTGATGAGACAGAGTTGACCGATCTTCATGCCTGGAAATAACTTCACTGGCAAGTTGGCAACATTTGAGAGTTCAAGAGTGATATGACCGCTAAAGCCTGGGTCGATAAAGCCGGCAGTAGAGTGCGTGAGTAAACCGAGACGGCCAAGGGATGACTTACCTTCTAAGCGCCCGGCGATATCGTCGGGGAGCGTAATAACTTCGTAGGTGCTAGCTAAAACAAATTCGCCCGGGTGCAAGATAAATGGCTCATCACCTTCGGTAATAACTTCGCGAGTGAGTTCGGGCTGTTCAATCGATGGATCGATAACGCTGTACTTGTGATTCTCAAAGACGCGGAAGAATTTATCGAGGCGCACATCCACCGATGAGGGCTGGATCATCGCCTCATGAAATGGCTCGCAGCCGACACGTCCAGCGGCGATTTCGGCCCGAATATCGCGATCACTAAGTAGCACGCGCAGAACCCTATCCTTTTATGGGGCCCTAGCGGGGCAGGCTTGCATAAGTTACTGGTGGGTAGCAAAATTACCGCATGAGCCATTACACAGCCAACCTGCGAGATATTGAATTCTGCCTCTTCGACCTTTTGGGGCGCGACAAAATTATGGGCACAAACCCATACGGAGAAGTTGATCGCGAAACTGCAATCGGAATGCTTGAAGAGATGAAACGTTTGTGTGAAAACGATTTGGCTGCATCTTTTGTTGAAGGCGATCGTGTTGGTGCGATTTTGAATAGAGAAACTGGCAACGTTACTTTGCCTGAAAGTTTTAAGAAGTCATACAAGGCATACGTTGATGGTGAATGGTGGCGTCTTGATGCACCTGTTGATCTTGGTGGAATGAAGGTTCCACAGTCTGTTCGTTGGGCAATGGCAGAAATGGTGTTGGGTTCAAATCCTGCCATTCACATCTACGCATCTGGTTATGCCTTCGCACAGGTTGCCTATGTTCTTGGAACAGATGAGCAAAAGAAAATTGCAAAGCACATGGTTGAAAAGCACTGGGGTGCAACGATGCAGTTAACTGAGCCTGATGCTGGTTCAGATGTTGGTGCAGGTCGCACAAAGGCTGTGCAGCAGGCCGATGGGACATGGCATATCACCGGAACTAAGCGCTATATCACCTCAGGTGACGCGGATTTCTATCCGAACGTCGTTCACTTTGTACTAGCTCGTCGCGAAGGTGGCGGTCCAGGAACAAAGGGATTGTCTTTATTCTTGATTCCAAAGTTTATGTTTGATTTTGAAACAGGCGAAATGGGTAAGCGCAACGGTGTGTATGTAACACAACTTGAAGACAAAATGGGTCTGAACGTTTCAGCAACCTGTGAGGTCAACTTGGGTGAACATGAGCCCGCTGTTGGATATTTACTGGGCGATGTCCATCAAGGTATCGCACAGATGTTTAAAGTCATTGAGTTCGCTCGCATGATGGTGGGCACAAAAGCCATCGCAACACTATCTGCTGGATACATGCAGGCGTTGTCATATGCCAAGGAACGAGTACAGGGCGGTGACATGAAGGTAATGAATGACAAAGCTTCACCTCGCGTCACGATCATTAAGCACCCTGATGTGCGTCGTTCGTTGATGGTTCAAAAGTCCTATAGCGAAGGCATGCGCGCCCTTGTTCTCTACACCGCCTCGATCCAGGATGAAATAGAGCTTGCTGAAGCATCTGGCGATAGTGATCGCGCAGCAGACATGATCGCGTTGAATGATTTACTGCTTCCGGTTGTCAAAGGTTACGGTTCAGAAAAATCATGGACATTACTTGGCACTGAATCACTGCAAACATTTGGTGGCGCTGGATTTACTCGCGACTGGCCTATTGAACAGTATGTTCGCGACGCCAAGATCGATACGTTGTACGAAGGTACAACGGCAATTCAAGGATTAGATTTCTTCTTCCGCAAAATTGTTAAAGATGGTGGCCGTGCAATTGGCTTGCTTAGTAAAGAGATTCAAAAGTTTGCTGAATCCGGCGGAGTGCATGCAGAAGAGAAAGCCGCCCTCTTCACCACGCTCGGCAATCTCAACGGAATTATTGCAACCCTGGTTGGTCATGCAATGGAGTCACAAGAAGAAGCTAAAAAGATTTATCTCGTTGGACTTAATACATCACGCTGTTTGATGGCAGTTGGCGACATCATCACTGCATGGTTGTTGCTACGCCAGGCAGATCTCGCTGCAGAAAAACTTCCAACCGCTGGAAAGGATGCAGATTTTTATACTGGCAAAATTGCATCAGCTAAGTTCTTTGTCTCCAACTTTTTGCCTCATATCGCCGCAGATCGCGCGATTGTTGAAGCGACTAATGGTGGCATTATGGATATTCCAGAAAGCGCCTTCTAAAACCACTACGCTTACTCGGTGTTAACTAAATACAAAGGCGAAATCCTGACCCTAACGGGCGCTATTTTCTTCTCCTTTAACGGCATCATCGCCAAATTAGTGTTGACCTCAGGTTTGTCATCTATGCGTTTAACCCAAGTGCGCTGTGGTGGAGCTTTTGTCATTCTCGCCACCTATATGTTTCTTCGCCACCGCGAGAAACTGCGGGCTACCAGAGGTGAACTTCCCCAATTATTTGCATATGGCATCGTTGGTTTTTTAGCGGTCCAAGCCCTGTATTTCGTAGCTATTACGCGGCTGCATGTAAGTATCGGCTTAATCCTTGAATTTACTGCCCCTATTTGGATTGTTTTATGGCTGCGATACGTGAAAAAGAAAGTTGTTCCAGCTCTTATGTGGATCGCGATCTTTTTAGCATTTAGTGGACTGGTTCTGATTGCTCAAGTCTGGAAAGGCCGCACACTGGATCCCATCGGTGTCATTGCCGCCTTATTAGATGGAATCGTTTTAGCCGCTTTCTTTTTAATTGGCGAAAAACTTACTGGCAAGCGTGATGTTGAATCTCTTATGGTCTACGGGTTTGGATTCGCAACTCTCGGTTTAGCTATCGCTATGCCGCTGTGGTCATATCCAGTTGAGATATTTACGCAAACAATGAACTTGCAGGGGCGCTTTGCTGCTTACACCGCCCCGGGTTGGCTCTTAATCGCTTGGGTTATCATCATGGGCACAATTGTTCCTTACCTGCTGGTGGTTAATGGTCTAAAACTTTTATCGGCATCGACAAGTAGTGTGATGGGAATGGCTGAGCCAGTGTTGGCCGGAGCTTTCGCGTGGATTTGGTTATCTGAAAAATGGAACTTCATTCAACTTGTTGGCGGGGTGACAGTAATTATTGGAATTATCTTGGCCGATAAAGCACGAACGGCTGCGCATTAATTTTTAATTAAGCTCCGAATGAACTGTCATCTGGTGGCGAAACTTCACGCTGTTGCGTCCAGTCAGTTCCAGCACCTGGATTTTGTGGCATATCGTAGAAACGTGCATAGTGAAGCTGCGCTGAGACAGTAATCGTACGAGTTGGTCCATTACGGTGTTTAGCAACGATTAGATCTGCCTCACCGGTTCGGTTTTGTTGATCGT